>JAURWD010000273.1 GCA_030655145.1 Ferruginibacter sp. | reverse complement strand
CCACCTGGCGGCAGCCTGTGACAATGCCATGGACGCTATGAAGATCATGCAGCAGGAAACGATCGACCTTATCTTTCTCGATATTCAGATGCCTGGCCTTACCGGCCTCCAGTTCATCCAAAGCATGACGGTAAAGCCGATGATCATCCTCATAACCGCCTATGAAAAATATGCGCTGGAAGGGTTCAACCTCGATGTAACCGACTACCTCGTAAAACCTGTTTCACTCGATCGCTTTATAAAAGCCTGCAACAAAGCCCAGCAACTCTTCGACCTGCGAGCAGCAAAGAATGCCATACCTGCAACCAACCCGGGGTATTTTTTTGTGAACGTTGAATACAGCCTTGTTAAAGTAACAAACGCTGACATCGTATATATTGAAGGTTTAAAAGATTACATCAAAATACATTTGAAAGCGCCTCAACGCCCCATCGTTACCCGCATGGCCATGAAATCCATCGAAGAGCAACTTCCGGCCGGCGAATTTCTGCGGATCCACAAGTCTTACATCGTTTCCATCGCCTACATCACCGCCGTACGCAAATCCAGCGTATTCATCGACAACCTCGAATTGCCCGTCAGCGACAATTATCGCGACGTAGTCGTGAACCTCACCGGCAAGATCTAACAATCCATTGCAAATTCTGGTACCGGCGGTTGTTTTCCATAGCAGCATCGTTGTGTCACAATCCTTTCAACTGCATACCGATAAGCAGCACGACTTATTTTTCATACAAATTGGATTTGCGCTAAAATTACCATTCATCCCATCCATGCGCCGCCTGGCAGACCTGTAGAAATCACTAAGTGGTTTTCGTCGCAACATTTTACCCACTTATCTCATTTTCCAATTCCTCCGGCATGGCCGGAGTAGTTTCGTATTCAAATAAATAACAAAATGAAAAATTTACTTGTTCTCATCGCGGTTTTATTCCTTAGCGGAGCAATTTATGCCCAAATGCCACAAGGAATGGGTGGAAATGGTTCCAGCCAGGGACCGGGAAAGGTTGGCCATGTGTATGGTAAACTCCTGGATGCTGATGGCAAACCCGTTGGCGACGCCTCCGTGATGCTGATGCAAAATAAAATGGACACAGTTTCAAAAAAGATGAAGCAGGTACTTGTAAAAGGCCTCATCACCAAAAGCAATGGTGATTTCAATTTTGAAGAATTACCCGTTACAGCTGCTCTTGTATTGAAAGTTAGCAGCACCGGATTTAAGGCTTTTGAAAAAGAAATATCCTTTATGCCGAAAAGAGAAGGCAATGCAGCCCCAACCCCGGGAATGGGCATGCCATCTTTCGATAAAGATCTTGGCAACATCGCACTTACTCCTGACGCGAAACAATTGCAGGATGTAGTGGTTACTTCCAACACCCCAACCATGCGGTTAAGTGCCGATAAAAAAATATTTAACGTAGAAAAAAACATCATGAGCGCGGGTGGTACCGGCCTGGATGTAATGCGTAATGTTCCGTCGGTAAACGTAGACATTGATGGCAACATCACTATGCGGAACAGTGCTCCACAATTATTGGTAGATGGAAGGCCAACTACCTTGACACTTGAACAAATTCCCGCTGACGCGATCGAGTCTGTGGAAGTGATCACAAACCCTTCAGCTAAATATGATGCTTCCGGGGGTGGCGCAGGCATCCTGAACATCGTATTAAAGAAAAACAAGAAAACCGGTTACAATGGAAACCTGCGTGCAGGTATCGATAAACGTGGAGCTTTGAATGGCGGTGGTGATTTCAACCTGCGTCAGAACAAGATCAACATCACCGCTGGTTTAAATGTGAATCAAAATAAAAGTCGCGTGTCGGGTACAACTGAGCGGATCAACCTGCTTGATGTACCGCAAACAACGGTGTTTCAAAATAACTTCAACCGCACCAATGGTGGATTTATGTTTGGCAAATTAGGCCTCGATTATTTCATCACCAACAGAACCACGCTTTCATTAACGGGTATCCGCGTGCATGGTGAATTTAAACCAAACGAACAGATCGACATCACGACCGACAGTCTCTACAACAACGCAAAAACAACTGCGCTGAGCGAGCGGAATTCAATCGGCGAACGCCAGTTTGATGGGAAAGGTCTCGTATTTGGATTTAAAAAGCTGTTTCCCCAAGAAGGCCAGGAACTGACTTTCGACGCAAATTACTTTGGTGGAAAAATGGAAGGCAATACGTTGATCACGAGCAATTATTTTTTACCGAATAGCAGCAGCCTGAGCAGTACAGAATTACAAAGAACCCTTAGCAATGGAACCGATCATAATTACACGTTTCAATCTGACTTTGTAAAACCTTTGAGCAAATTAACTAAACTCGAAGCCGGTGTTCGTGCCGCTCTCAGAAGCAGGGTCAACCTGAACGAGAACTATATTTACGACGCCAGCGCAGCAGACTACGTGATCATCCCTTCTGCTACCAGTAACTATAAAAACAGTGACAATGTGTATGCAGCTTACACAACCGTGAGCAGCAGCATAAAAGATTTTAGTTACAAAGTAGGTTTACGGGCAGAAAGTTCCGAGTACAAAGGAACGCTGACAAACACGGGCGAGCAGTTTGGTAACAAATACCCGGTAAGTCTTTTCCCTTCTGTTTTTCTTAGCCAAAAATTAACCAACCGCCAGGAACTTCAGGTGAGTTACAGCCGCAGGATCAACCGGCCAAACTTCTTTCAACTAATACCATTTACAGACTACTCCGATAAACTGAACATCACCCGGGGAAATCCAGGACTGGTACCGGAATTCACGCAGTCACTTGAAATGTCTTATCTCAAAACTTATAAAGGCAACAACAGCATTCTTGGCTCGGTTTATTATAAATACACGAATAACCTGATAACGCGTTACCTGACCCAGGACCTGAACCCGATAACCGGTCAGGAAGACCTGATCAACACTTACATTAACGCGAATTCAAGTTATTCAACCGGTGTAGAAGTTACCGCACAGAATTTCATCACGAAGGCCTGGGACGTAAGCACAAATCTTAACCTGTACAATTCACAAGTAAATACAGAAAATACAGGCGTAACATCACAGCCAGCGATGTGGAGTTTGTTTGGAAAGTTCAACAGTAATTTTAAACTGCCGTCAAACTTCGCCATCCAGTTCACTACAACTTACCAATCAAAAACAAACCTGCCGGTAAATACAAATTCAGGCATGGGTGGCGGACCATGGATGCAAAGCCAAAGCTCATCACAAGGTTTTATCAGGTCATCTTGGGGTATGGACCTCGCGATCAAAAAGAGCTTCCTGAAAAACAATGCGGCTTCGGTTTCGCTTAGTATCAATGACATTTTCAGAACAAGGATAACAAACCAATACTCCAGCAGCGATTATTTCATTCAGAACTATAGCCGTCTCCGCGATCCGCAGATGATCCGCTTAAACCTGAGCTATCGTTTCGGAAAAGTTGATGCTTCTTTATTTAAAAGGAAAAGCACCAAAGGCGAGCAGAATGCTTCTGAAAACATGCAATAATTACCGAAGTTTTTCTCTTTCTCAATAGCAACTAAAGGTCCCTGTCATGGGGATCTTTTTTTTTGCAAACTGGCAACAGATGGGCTAGCCGCCGGGGTTAATTTAGGAAAATTTCGTCGGTGAATATCCACCCCCTTTCTCCCTTGCCCCCGTGCCAGGAAGGTAATTTCAACACCGGCACCACACTTAGTTTCAGGTATTTCACCTGGGTGGTTGGAAAAGCAAGTTCATAGCCTTTTATATAACGGGGCACCTCTTTCCCGGGTTGCTCAGGCCGTATCTTCTTCAGCATCTTTAGATTGCCGGGCTCCATGCCACCCCATACAATGATCTCGGAAGGCGGCATCAGGTAACTGGGAATATCAATCAACATACTAACCGTGAGCGAGGATAAACTTTTTGGTTGGTCGAGGTACAGCATAGCATCGAAAGAAGTTTGACGATACCCCAACCATTTACCATTGCCGAAATTGAAATCACCTTTTTGATTATCGGTTAATATTTTTCCACCCGTGGATTTATATTTTGGATCGGGCTGCTGGAGTAATTCAATAGAATCTATTTTATAACCCGATTTGAAAAACACTTTCTCTGCCGCGTCGCTACTTACCCAACCGGGTTTGAATGCGCGGGCTTTCACCGTCATACTCTTATCGATGAGCACACCGGTTTTATAAAGGGGTGATTTAAGGCTATCCGGTTCCGTGCCGTCCGTTGTATAATGAATCGCCACGTTGTTTAAAAAATGCTTCAGTTTCAATGGGCTTGGTTGCAGGATCACCTGCTCTTCGTTTTCGATCAATGGCTGGTTCAGTTTTAAAAGAATCGTATCGCCTGAAAATCCCTTTTCAATGATCACCCGTTTCAATTTTGCAGTCAGGTTGCCTGTATTCTCGGCTTGCGCCGGCGTGCTCCAGATGTACAATTGTGAGAGCAGGGGCAGTGTTGTTAGAGAATTCAGTTCGCGGGCGTGCACAGCCGTACCCGACAAAGACAAGGATCTTAATTCTTTCAACTTATTAAGTTGGGCAAGTTGACTTCCGGTAACATTGGTGAACGATAAGTTGAGCTTGCGTAGTTGTGAAAACTGAGCAATGATAGCAAGGTCAGCATCGGTAACAGGCATCTTATTCAGGTTCAAGGCAACCACCTGGTTTTTTACACCGAGCAATTCCTTCAAATACTCTGGTTTGTATTGAGAAGCACCAAAAAACTCCACACCAAGCGCGGGTGAACCAAGGGCGATGGGAACCACCGTTCTGTAATTGTTATGCAATTTGCCTACCTGTTCGGGAGAGGCCGCTTCGAAGGTGTATTCCGCGGTTTCGCCGGAAGTGAACATGGAGGCGGCGATCAATCGTAGGGTATCCGTTTCCGGTAGTTCCAGTAATTTTCGCTTGAAGTCTGCCCCACTCCTAATCCACGCGGAAATGATCTCTATTTCGGTTTCTGTCAACTGCGGTTTACCGGCGGGAGGCATGTGCTTTTTGGCTTCCAGCGGTAAATGCACGCGGCGCAACAGCAGGCCAAGATCCGACTCGGTGGAATCCCATAACGGGCCATTTTTCCCTCCCTTCAACAAGAGTTCAGGCGAAGCCATAATGAGTTCACCTTTGGCTTTTTGTTCGTTATGACAGCCTGCACATTTGGCTTTAAAGATTGGTTGAACCATATGAGTGAACACTTCTGCATTTTCAATGGCAACCGCTGGCGCAATGGTAGCAGCCGTTACAGGCGCATAAATAAAATCTTCTCCATGGGTAATGTTTGCACCGAGGTGGCCGGTAATCACCATAACCACAAATGCACCGAGGGCCGTCAAGGAAGATAAAATCCTGCCACGGCTTAGTTGCCGGTGAAACGCATACCAGCCGAGGGACACCAGTGACACCGCGACACCACTCCATTTGTGGAGGGCAAGTGTTTCTGGAGAATACCCTTCTTCTTTGGAAAGCAATAGCCCCATGATCGCAGACATTACGGCGGTGATGGCGGCGATCAGCAAGAGACTGTTGCCCGTTGTACCGACGGGTGTTACATTTTTTCTTCCTGCAAACAGCTCCCAAAAAACAGCGAGTACCAACAACACGATCGGGAAATGCACCAGCAAAGGATGCATTCGGCCAATAAGTTGAATCCACGAGGGAACAACCAACTTGGCTTCAAAAAGAAGTAAAAAAACCAGGAGACAATTAAGGGCAAATGCAGCATTAAAAACAATGGCTTTCCATCTTTGCATGTAAGGACTTTATTTAACTGGTTTCAATTTGTAAGGATATACTTTACCGGAATTCCACTGCGCTACGTAGAGACTGCCTTCATCATCAATACAGACATCATGTGGGTATTGAAAATGCTTGGTAGCCTGGTACATTTCGGCAAGCTTTCCGTTCTCATAGGTAGGAGCAGAACCGCCAAGGTTAGACACAACTTTATTGCTCTTATCCAGGATGGTTATAAAGCCAGATTCCTTCCATTGGTTGTTATTGCTTTGTAGAACGGCGGCATATAAATGATCGCCGTGAATCACGGGACGACAAACCCAGGCTCCGGGCAAATCCACCGTATCCATGTACTCGCCGGAAAGTTTGTAGCGTTTAAATGCATTCTGCTGGCGTGAAGTAACAAGGAGGCAAGGTTGAGCAGGATCACGTCTGTCGATGGTGACGCCATGTGCATTCAGCAAGTGTTTATTTTCGGTTCCACGGCCGCCAAAATGCCCGAGGTATTTTCCGGCGACATCGTAGTGGATGACGAAATCTTTACCATAGCCATCGGCTACATAGATATCACCTCGCTCACCGATCGCGGTTTCGGTGGGAACGTATTCTTCAGGCTTTGTATACTCGCCTGTTTCTTTTGGATAATCAAGGACCATCAGTACTTTGCCATCGACGGTTGTTTTGATCACCTGGTGACGGTTGTTATCGCAGATAAATAAAACATCAGTTCCATTTTCGTTGAAAAGCGTAAGCCCGTGCGCACCGGGATATTCGGTACCCCAGCTGGTTAACAGCTTGCCTTTTTTATCGTAGATGAGCACATTGTTTTTCGTTTCATTGGTAAGCAGGATGATCCTTCCCTTGCTGTCCTGCACCATTTCGTGACAATCATTCACCGGGTTACGCGAAACGTCGGCCTTACTCCAGGCGGTATCGAGCCTGTACTTCTTATGCCCTTGCCCCAATACCGGGTCATCAAAAAATAACGATGATGGTTGTGCGCAAATTGCGGCCGTGCCAAGTGAACTGTGCTTGATAAAATTCCGGCGATCCATGTTGGTTTATTTAAGGTTATTTGGTGAAAGAGATTGCAATATTTTGAGCTGCTTTTTTTGCGTTTAGGCGACTGCGTTAGTTAGTTGTTTGATCATGAACAAGTTAAACTTTACATCGATAACCAGGACGCTTTCGACACGGCTACTTGTTTCGTCAAGCCCATCCGTTAAGTGATGATTCCCTTCACAACGTTGCCGGCTACATCAGTGAGGCGATACCGGCGGCCGAGGTGTTTGAAAGTGAGCTTTTCGTGATCGAGGCCCATGAGGTGTAATACGGTGGCATGAAAATCATTCACATGTACAGGGTTTTGAATAATGTTATACCCGAACTCGTCCGTTTCGCCGTACACACCGGGTTTTACACCACCACCTGCCATCCAGATGGTAAAGCAACGCGGATGATGATCACGACCATAATTGTCCTTGGTGAGGGTCCCCTGGCAGTAATTCGTCCGGCCAAATTCTCCACCCCAGATCACCAGTGTTTCATTTAATAAACCGCGTTGTTTCAAATCTTTAATAAGGGCAGCTGAAGACTGGTCAGTATCGAGGCACTGCCCCTTGATCTGCCCCGGCAAATTATCATGTGCATCCCAACCCTGGTGATATAACTGAACAAAGCGAACACCATTCTCAGAAAGTTTCCTGGCGAGTAAGCAGTTGGCCGCGTAGGTTCCAGGTACCAGGCAATCCGGACCATACATTTTTACAATGTCTTCCGGCTCTTTGCTCACGTCAGTGATCTCCGGCACAGCCGTTTGCATCCTGTAAGCCATTTCATATTGTTGAACTTTTGCGTTGATCTCCGGGTCACCGAGTTCTGCGTAGGTTTGCTCGTTCAGTTCAGCCAACTTATCGAGCATTTTCCGCCGATCGGCTTTGTTTACACTCTCGTGATTGTTGAGGAAGAGCACCGGGTTTTCACCACTGCTGAATTGTACGCCCTGGTGAACCGAATCAAGGAAGCCATTCGTCCATAATTTTGAATACACGCCCTGGCCATTTCCTTTACCTTTTGAAAGCAACACACAGTACGCCGGAAGATTTTTATTGTCACTACCCAGGCCGTAGCTTAACCAGGCGCCCATGCTCGGACGGTTGCCTACCTGGGCCCCGGTTTGGAAAAAAGTGAGGGCAGGGTCATGGTTGATCGCCTCCGTAAACATGCTCTTTACGATACAAAGGTCATCGACCACAGAAGTAGTATGGGGTAACAATTCGCTGAGCCAGGCCTTCGATTGTCCATATTGATTGAACTTAAAATTAGTGCCCGCAAGCGGAAATTTTTTCTGATCTGCGGTCATGCCGGTAAGGCGCTGGCCTTTGCGGATGGATTCCGGAAGATCCTGCCCAAACATCTCCTGCAGTTTCGGTTTATAATCGAACAGGTCAAGTTGTGAAGGTGCCCCGTTTTGAAAAAGATAGATGATCCGTTTCGCTTTGGGAGCAAAATGCGGCAGCCCGGAGATCAAAGCTTCTGCATCAGTTTTGCCACCGAATAAATCCGGGATCAGCAGTGAGCCAAGTGCCACGCTGCCAATACCAAGGCTCAACTTTGAAAGAAACTTTCGCCGGTTAAGGTTCAGGCTGTGTTCCAGTATTTCTTTTTCCATAATGTTATTTTGTAATCGCCTCTTCCATGTTATATATCATGCTGATCACCTTCATCAGCGCGGCTGTCGCGTTTTGATCAGGTGTTTTTGCCAGCGGGTATTCACCAACCTTCAAGGTCGCAGCAGCATCTAATTTTTTGGCTTTGAACTGGCTAAGCTGTTCGTCAAAATATGCCTGAAGAATGGCTTGTTCTTTCGGCTTTGGCAGGCGACAAATGATCCTGCGAAATGCTGTAGTTAATTTGTCCGCGGTGCTGTTCTGTTGAACAGAAAGTCTTTCTGCCAACACACGGGAAGCTTCTAATACGGTGGGCTCATTCATCATCATCAGGGCCTGCAACGGGGTGTTGGTTTGTAAACGTTTAACCTCGCACTGGTCGCGGTTGCTGGCGTCAAAAATGATCATTGAAGGTGGGGGCACCGTAAGTTTAATAAACGTGTACATGCCACGGCGATAGAGCGATTCACCCCGGTCTTGTTTGTAAGTTGCAAGCTCTCCCCTGCCCGAACTAGCCATCTCCCACATGCCTTTGGGCTGGTAAGGTTTTACGCTCGGTCCGCCGATGGTATTTACCAATAAGCCGCCGGAGGCAAGTACCAGGTCACGGACAAATTCAGCCTGCACTTTCTGACGCGGGGCCCGGGTTAGAAAAACATTTTCGGGATCTGTTTTATAATTCTCATCAACCACTTTCGAGGACTGCCGATACGTAGCGGAAGTAACGATCTGTTTAACAAGTCGTTTGATGTCCCAACTATGTTCCATGAAATCAACGGCGAGCCAATCCAATAATTTTGGATGAGTGGGCAATTCGCCCTGCATGCCAAAATCGCCGGAGGTTTTTACAATTCCTCTCCCAAATATTTCCTGCCACAGCTGGTTAACAAACACCCGCGCCGTGAGTGGGTTATTTTTATCAACCGTCCAGGCCGCGAGCCCAAGCCGATTTCGTGGATTGCGGGCTGAGTCATAGGGCATCACTGATTTCATCGCCGCCGGAAATACCTGCATGGCAGGCTGGTCATACATACCACGGTTAAGGATATACGTTTTTCGGAGGGTGTCATTTTCGCCCATAACCGACACCGTTAGCCGGCCAGTATCTTTTTTATTGATGAAAGAAAGCATCGATTTCGCCTCGCTATCGTCAATGGATAGCAGCGGGTGTTTTGCTGGCTTAGACACGCTTACATCACCTTCATACCCTACTTCTTTTGTATTGTTGAAGAACGCGAACAACTGGTAATATTCCTGTTGAGATACGGGATCATATTTATGATCGTGACATTGCGCACACTCCACGGTTAACCCAAGAATTCCTTTGCCATAGGTCTTCGTTTTATCGATGATGTATTCGATTCGGTATTCTTCGGGGATCACCCCACCCTCCTCGGTGTATTTGTGGTTGCGAAAAAACGCCGTGGCTAATACCTGTTCCTTGGACGCATTTGGAAGCATATCGCCGGCAATTTGCCAGGTCAGGAAACTATCATAATACAGATTTTTATTGAAGGCATGTATGACCCAATCCCGCCAGGCCCATTGCGTGCGCACGTTGTCATCCTGGTAGCCATAACTATCGGAGTAACGGGCAACATCCAGCCAGTGCAACGCCATTTTTTCGCCATAAGCAGGCGATGCCAGGAAGGCATCTACCATCTTTTCGTAAGCATTCACACTACCATCAGCCATAAAATCACTCATCATCTTCTCGGTGGGTGGCAAACCGGTCAAATCGAAACTTGCACGTTTCAGGAGTCTTTGTTTGTCGGCGGGTTCGTTGGCCTTGAGTCCTGCGGTTTCTTGCTTTTCAAGAATGAAATAATCGATCTCGTTCCGGACCCATTCCGCATTGTTGATTTTAGGCAGCGGTGCTTTGACGGGTTTGACAAATGCCCAGTGCGATTCGTATTTCGCACCCTGTTCGATCCATTTTTTGAAGATGGCCACCTCTTGTGGCGTTAACAATCCGAGGTGTGATTCGGGTGTAGGCATTTGGTAAGAAGGGTCGTCAGAACTGATGCGTTTGTATAGTTCTGAGAGTTCCGGCTTGCCGGCCACAAGTGCAAAGGCTCCTTTTGTTTCTTTAAGCGGGGCAAAGGCGGAATCCGGGATATCCAGGCGCAAGCCCGCTTCTCTTTTATTGACATCGGGTCCATGGCATTTGAAACATTTATCGGAGAGCACCGGCCGTATGTGAAAATTGTAGCTTACCTGGTCCGGCATCGCACCATCTCCCGTTTTATTAATGCAGGCTACCCAGGTAACGATAAAAAGCAACAATATACCCCCGGCGATCAGTAATTTATTCTTCATGCAGACGTCAATTCAATTTAAGATTAGCACCTTTCGGTACAGCTTCAATTTAAAGTTGAGATGAAAAATTTTGGTCAGAGTATTTGGCAAGCAACCCATTCCATTTTTCAAGCGAATCGTAGTTAAAAATAGCGTTTAAAGTTACCATGATTTTTTTAAATCGGGCGCTTCGATTCTATCCGTTAATAAGCTACTTAAAGTAGCGCAGGTTTACTTCCTTGAATCCTACTATTTGCTGGCGTTTAACATATAAAAGGTCTTTATCATAATAATGATTAGAGTGGCATTTGACAGAGCTGTTGGAATGCTTGAATGACGATGGCCAGGCATTTCATTTTTAATTTCTGAGCTTACGACAATTGTGTTTCTTGATCGGCAATGGGTGAATCTCTTCAATTATTTCCTTTTTATAACATGTACAATTTTATACACAGATTGAACCCAGGTATTTCAAAATAAGGTCCGCTTACATAAATCGCCGAAAACCTGCACCTGTAAAAGGTCTGAAACCTTACAAAAACCCGGTTTGGTGCAAGGCATAGATATTGTTGGACTGTTTCCACTTTATTAACTAAATCATTTTGTTATGGGATCTTACAAAGACCTGGTAAACCAGGAAGGCCGCGATAAATTTAAGGAACTGGTGGAATCAGCCAAGATGTGCATGTTCGCCACTAACCTGGATAGCTTCCCGATCTCTGCCCGACCAATGGGCACTTTGGAAGTGGATGATGATGGTAATCTTTGGTTTTTTAGCCAGGCTTCAAGCGAGAAAAATTATGAAATAAAATCTGACAGCCGCGTTCAGTTGTTTTTTAATAATACCAAGAGTTCTGAATACCTGAGTGTGGCGGGCATTGCCACCATCATCAAAGATGAAGAAAAGGCTAAAGAGTTATGGACCGTGTTTGCAAAAACCTGGTTTAACGAAGGCGTGGATGACCCTGAGTTGAGCATCATAAAAGTAGAACCGCAAGACATTTATTATTGGGATACAAAGACCAATAGAGTCGTCAGCTTACTCAAGATTGCCGTAGGAGCCCTTACCGGCAAGACAATGGATGGCGGTGTTGAAGGAAAAATAGTTGTTTAGCTTATTGGATACAATCGGGCTGCCTGTTCCTGGCAGAAATTCGGGACAGGCAGCCCTTTTTTTATGGAAAACCTGTTGTTACCTGGACGTATCATTCAGCGCAAACGCCAGGTAGGTATCGCCGGAAAGGGTATTGAGCTTTCCGCCTCCACAAGCGATCACGATGTATTGTTTTCCCTTTACTTCGTAAACAGCTGGAGTGGCAAAGCCACTGGCCGGCAGGTCAGCCTGCCAAAGCAACTTCCCGGTTCGCTTACTAAAAGCCCTGATCTTTCGATCACTCGTGGCAGCAATAAATATCAGTCCACCCGCCGTAACCACCGGTCCACCATAATTTTCAGTGCCTGTCAACACCCCCTTTTCCTTCAAGAATTTTGTTTCGCCGATGGGTATTTTCCAGGCGATGGTCCCGGTATTTAGGTCTATTGCATTAAGCGTGCCCCATGGTGGCTTGATCGCCGGCCAACCGTCTTTCGTCAGGAACTTGTTATACCCCGTTCCGTTGTAGGGCAAATCCAGGAAACTGTCTGTCTTGATCTCCTGGGAAAATGCTTTGCCTTTGTCCTGTTTGTTACCGGTTATAAATGAAATAATGGCACCGCGTTCCTCGCCGGATAAATGTTTGAAGGCGGGCATCATTCGTCTTCCCTGTTGTAAAAGCGCATCGATAGCCGCGGGTTCATACCTAGCCTCAATATTAATCAGCGACGGATTATTCCCACTTCCCTGGCGCGAAGTTCCATGACAACCCATGCAGGCGGTTGTGTACAGGCGCTGTCCGGCTGCACCCCAGTTTTCAGCAACGGTTGTTTTTTTAGGTAGCTCTTTCATTTGCAGGATCCAGGGCATCTCGTTCGCGTTTACATAGATATAACCAGTGGCCGGATCAAAGGCAGGTCCGCCCCACTCAGCTCCGCCATCATACCCGGGAAATATCACGGTGCCCTTTTGCGACGGCGGACTGAACAAACCATTGTTCAGCGAGGCCAGTTTAAGTTTTAGGGAATCCTGTTCTGCCGGACTCACCAGGTCGTTGACGTCGGCTTCGGAAAATGTTTGCCGTACGAATGGCGGCGGAGCTACTGGCCGTGGTTGCGTTAATGCTAATTTTTCGCCGGCAAGGTCTGTCCCTTGTGGTGCCGGTATTTCCTCAACATTAAATAGTGGAGTCCCTGTTGCACGTTCGAACAAATACACAAAGCCGGTTTTGGTTGGCTGCGCCACAGCCTCTATTCTTTTGCCATTACGCGTAACCGTTACGAGGGCCGGCGGCGTTGGCAGATCTTTGTCCCACACATCGTGGTGAATGTTTTGAAAATGCCAGATCTTTTTACCGGTGGCCGCATCCAATGCGAGCAGGCAATCTGCATAAAGATTATCTCCTTTACGCATGCCGCCATAGAAATCATAGGAGGCAGAACCCGTGGGCACAAAGACCATCCCCGTTTTTTCATCGAGGGTAAAGCCGCTCCAGCAATTGGCGCCGCCTATGTGTTTCCAGGCATTGGGATCATCCCAGGTTTCATACCCGGGTTCACCCGGCTGCGGAATGGTATGAAAGATCCAGGCAAGCTTACCCGTGATCGCGTTGAACGCACGGATATGTCCCGGCGCCGCATTCGGGCCTTCATCTACCCGGGAACCAATTATCACCAGGTCTTTGTAGATGATGCCCGGCGAAGTAAACGTCACAAAGAGATCAGCCGCATCCCGATCCAGACCTTCATGCAGATCGATCTTTCCATTTTTTCCAAAAGCCGGGATCAACTTCCCGGTAACGGCATCAACCGCATGCAAAAATGACCCAGCCGTAAACAGGATCCTTCCCTGGTTTTCACCTTTGTAATAAGTGAGCCCACGGATATTGTTCATAACAAAGAAGGAATTACTGCCTTGCGAAGAGTCTACCGGGTTAAATACCCATTTCTCCTCGCCTGTCGACGCATCTGCCGCAAAGATCTTTTGGGTGGGCGTGCTGCCATATAAAATGCCGTTCACTACAATTGGATTACACTGGATCTGGGAGTGATGGGCAGTATCCGCATCACCGGTGTGATAACTCCAGGCAGGCGTGAGCAGGTGTACGTTCGTGGTGTCTACTTCAGTAAGAGATGAATAGCGAATGCCTTCCTTCGTGCCGCCATAAACCTCCCAGCCGGAGTAGGCACTATTATTTTTTTGTTTACAGGCTGACAAACAGCACAGAAAAAAACTGGCAACTAGGAGGCGGTTTTTCATACCTGGAAAAAAGTTTTACGCATGAGCTTGCAGCTTAATGCTTGATGAATGAGTGGCGCGTAAATCAGCAACCGTTAAAGATTGAAGTTATTGTAAACTGTTGAAAGTTGTGGACACCGGCAAAGGAGATTTCCAGGCCTGAATATGGCATGATTTTATCAATGTTTCCAGTGAGAAACGAGCACGCTTCATCA
>JAURWD010000268.1 GCA_030655145.1 Ferruginibacter sp. | reverse complement strand
GTGCTGGAACATTGAGCTCGCGACCGCCTTTGACTTTGATTTGCATCGGCTTTCCATCCCACTGCAACAGCAGCGTTGATGCAGTTGGCAGTCGTTGAATATCAGCCACTGTATAGCGGTGCGTTTTCGCCGCATCATTGTGTTCCCAAGCGATCTTTAATTGACCTGTACCTTGTGAAGCCTGGAGCAATTTTTCCACTTCCGCAGCTTTTTCAAGGTCCGCTGTTTCCACCTCGCCGCTTAATGTCATAGAGGCTTTTGTACCCGAGCTTCTTAGCCCAAACTCAGTTACTTTAAATGAAGGCGTAATGGTTTGGATACTAAATTTCAATTCCTGGAACTTAACAGGAACTTTAGCTACTTTACCCAATTTGAAATGAATATCATATTGCTTACCAGTCTCCAGCAGTGAGGCTGGTTTAAACTCGATGGTACGGGCATTTACCCAATGAGCCTTCCCTTTGACCGATGGTGAAAGCTCGAAAAGATCATCGGTTACTTCTTCGCCAACAGAATGGGTTGTGTTGGTCGCCGCAGCCAATTGAATGCTGATAGCAGTAGTCTTCGATACCACACCGGTTGTGTAAGCATCGACAAACTGGCTGTATGCCGGATCAACATCGATCCATTTGTTTTTTTGTTTGCAGGAAAAAAGTGAGAGGACAGTTAGGGCAGATAAAAATGCGAGGCTAAAAGTTACGGTGAACTTTTTAGCAGGTTGAACTCGGTCGGGGTCCATAAAAGTTGAAGGATTATTTTGTTCAGCAACACCAGGACGGCGGTGCTGTAGCTTTTCCGAAACGGGTCGGGTTGCTCTTGTAAATGTTAGAAGAAATTTCTGATTGTCCAATGGTACCAGAATTTATTTTAGTTAAATATAAGGTAAAGACAAAGGCGGTAAAATTTTGCCTGGGGAAAATTGGGAGAGGTGTTTTTTCCCTTTTTCTTTGGTGTAATTCGATGGAGTACTAATTTTTTCGCAGGGTGATAAAAATAACCCGGGCGCCTACACGCTTTGAAAGTATGTAAAACAAAAAGCCCGGTCAATGACCGGGCTGAAATTATCTTTGATAAAACTTTTCGTTGGTAAGAAACCTTATGGTTTCACGGTAGCATAAAATACCACATCGTTAAAATCATGATCGCATGCTGGTAAGGTTCTGTCCACATCTTCGAACCCGATCAGGACTTTATTTTCAGGAGCATAATTGATCAATACCGCATGCTTTTTTAAAGCTGGATCAACTTCTGGATTCAACACATCGTTTGAGCAAAAATGCACCACTTTGTTATCAATGGTATTTGACACGTCTTCCCATCCTTTTTGCAATAACACGAAACCGATGGAGGTGCCTAGACCAAATCTTCCAATTTTTACTTTATCGCCTCTTACTAGCGTTGTCTTGTTACCGGAATTCGGGAATATGTAGGTTATTTTCGGGATGTCCTTTGTTGATGCCGGAGATTTTCCAGTAGGGTAAGTGTAAAAGGCGAAAGTGTTTGTGAACCCGCCGCCCTGCGAAACATAAGTGATAAATACATCAGAGCTGTCTGTGATCTTAATATCGGCGATGGCCTGGGTTGTAAGTAATTCCGGGTGAGTAGTTCTCAGATCTGTTCTATCAGGCAAGGTCGTACTTATATACGTCATCATATTTGCAGTAACAACGTCTCTCGGCAACACAAGATAACTTGGTTTGCCTGAGGTGTCATAGCTACCAAGCCCGGCATAGGTGGTGGAAGTAAATTCAACGGGAACTGATTTTGGGGCCTCTTCTTTTTTCTTACAGGAAAACAGCAAACTTGCCAGGATAATAAATGGTAAGGGCTTCAAAAAATTCATAAAACGAGTGGTTTAGTTTTAAAATAATGTTTGTTGTAGGAATGGTAAGCATCGCCGGTTCGACCGGATTGTCAACTGCAGCGCAATTTAAGGGCCTAAATTTGTTTTTGGCTTTTCCCGACATTGAAAATTTCCCCAAACACCAGTGTTTAACGGGATATTGGGAGTTAAATGTTTTTAAAATTGTATAACTCTGAGGATAACGCTTAAATCACCCAGATTGTATTTACATGGAAAAAAAATATCATTTTCTAGTTCACGCTGTGCGGTTTAATGCAATTATCTAGGGGAAAGCGAATGTGAATTATTGGTTTGAAGTGGTAGAAGCAGGTAGAATTTGCCTATTAACTCCTTGAAGTTTTTAGTGATAACAAGGGGCCGGGTCCGATTTGCTGATAGCGCGAAAACTCATCAATTTTCGCAACAATTTTGAATCCGGCACCATGAGGTCATTGTGCTTAACGGGATTTTTGTATTCGAAGACCCTCCGGGCGCCATTTCGAACATATTCAATCCGGGCTGGCTTTTTAATTTGTACATAATTCTTAAAGGCAAAAAAAACGAGGAATTCTTTTTTTGTAGCTGATTCGGTCAACATCGAGTCGGAAGAAGAAATTACTTCTACAAGATCATTTTGGTAATCGAAAATTTGCGCCGAGGCTGGAATAAGATAATGATTGCTCTTTCCTCCTTCTGTGCGCAGGTTGGAAAACATGGCAAAAGAGTTTTCTGTTTTTAGGCCGAGATAAGGACTGAATCCATTCAAAAAAACAAGAACCGGGAAAATCAGCAAGGTCCAGGAGGGCACACGAAAAATATTTTTCCCTCTTTCTACAGAACCATTTTTAGTTCGGAGCATTGCAAACAGGAAGGGGATAATAAACACCAGGTTGAAAGCTGTCCAAAAAAAGTCGCGGAAGAAATCACCTGTCCCTACAACCTTTACAAATACCAACAACAATCCAAATACGAGGAAAATCAGCATCACCACCCCACCTAGCCGGGAAAAACTAAAACTTGTCAGGCGATTCTTGAAATTGTTTTTCCATACGAGCAATTTCTTATAAAGACAATAGACCTCGGTCGTGAATTTATCGGTAGTAAACAATAGGTAGGTCGCAAAAATCATCGAGGAAAAATCATAAAAACCATCCTTTGGATTAAAGCCCAGGAGGCAATGGAACACAAGCCCTATCAACAGACCCAGGTAGCGTGTTTTACGAAAGATCAGCAAGATAGGAATCAGCGTCTCCACCACGATGGTGAAATGAGCATTCAGGGCAAGTAAACGCCAATTCCGGATGAATACGCCGGTTGAATCCTGCGCTGTGAGGAATTCGGTTGCACAACTTACCTCTGGTGTAAAAAATCCTGAGTTCAGTTTATGGAAAACAACAAAAAAGTAAAACACCAACAGTTCAAGCCGCACCACCGGAGCAAAATTTTGCAGTAGCAACTCCTTATTAATCACAAATGTCCTCGTTTTTACAACCTGGTAAACGACGACTTGTAAAATACTGAGGTTAACAAAAGCGGTGAATATCCAGTGATTGACCACCCCGGGCATTGCCACCGCAATTTGAAATAATTGTATTACGAGGAGAATGATTAACCTGCCTACCGATGAAGGTTTTGACAATAACAGGATCGCCGAAATGGTGAGTAAAACATTCCAAAATGAATCAGTAAAAATGTGGTGGTTCGCAAGGTGAAATAAAGTGGCGATCGCCCAGCAAATATTAAACAACTCGAGCTGCCTTGACTGTCCCTGGGCAATTGGACGAGTTTCTAAATTGTGTATAGGAAGTGAAGAATTGAAAGACAAAAGCAGGTTTATTTCGGTAAAGCAGAATCCGGGTTCCTTGCGACTTGAATGCCTCCTGATAATCGGAAGGCTATCAAAACAATTTCTACAAAAGCAACATAAGAAAAAAACAGGTTGATAAAAAATTAATTTTAACCACAATAAAGGCCAAATACCCAGAGACAGCACACGTCTCGAAAGAATTTGATGGAAGTAGAGGAAAGAAAAAAAGCCTTGATTTCTCAAGGCTTTGTATCGGGGAGCAGACTTGAACTGCCGACCTTCGGGTTATGAATCCGATGCTCTAACCAGCTGAGCTACCCCGACTTTTGGGGTGCAAATATAGGAGATTTCCTTTTACGGTGAACGCTAATTCTCTAATAGTTCTCTCAAACGCTTGCCTACTTTGGCCGCATTCGGCAGCATCTCTTCTTCCAACCTCGTATTCATTGGTACAGCAGGAAGATCCAGCGCTCCGATAACCTCAACAGCGGAATCGAGCCACCTAAAACATGTTTTCGAAATACGGCCCGAGAGCGCTTCAGCAAAAGAATTTGACTGTTGTTCTTCCGTTACCAATAAGCATTTTCCATGTCGCTTTACCGTTTCAAAAACGAGTTCCTCGTCTAATGGAAAAAGACAACGCAGGTCGATGACTTCAACCCGACCTGGAAATTGACCTGCAGCGTTCAGCGACCAAAAAACGCCCATACCGTAAGTAATGATGCAACAACTGTTACCATTCTCAACCTCTTCCTGAGTTGCCGCAAGCGCCATTCTTCCTTTGCCAAGAGGGATGATGTAATCCTCCGCAGGTTCAATGGTTCGTGCAGCTTCTGTTCCTGGCACCTTGCTCCAATACAGTCCTTTGTGCTCGAGCATGACAACCGGGTTGGGATCCAGGAAAGCTGCCTTCATTAAACCTTTCATATCGGCCGCGTTGGAAGGATAGGCTATTTTAATTCCCTTGATGCTACAAAGCATACTTTCGATACTGGCACTGTGGTAAGGCCCGCCGCCGCCATAGGCGCCTACGGGCACACGAATCAGCGCTTGAACGGGAAATTTGCCTCCTGTGAGGTAACAACTTTTAGACACTTCAGTTACCAATTGATTGAGACCGGGAAAAATGTAATCTGCGAATTGTACCTCGACTATTGGTTTCGCCCCAGCCGCACACATACCAACAGTAGAACCGACGATGTACGCTTCCTGGATGGCAGTGTTGAATACACGATGATCTCCAAATTGTTCCGCCAAAGTCGCGGCTTCTCGAAACACGCCTCCGAGCCGTCGGCCCACGTCCTGGCCATAAAGTACCGCCTCAGGATAACTAGCCATGATCTCCCGAATTGCGAAGAGAGCAGCATCGACCATCATTACTTTCTCTCTTCCCTTTGGCGCCCGTTCTCCTTTTTCTTCCAGGATGGTGGTGGGTGCAAAAACATGATCTTCTACCCCTTGAGGTTCCGGCTCCGCAGCAGCTTTCGCCTGTTCGAATTGATTGAGTACATCACGGGAGGCATGTTCTTGGATCGAATCAAGCTCAGAACTTTCAATTCCCATTTGTCGCAAACTCTTGCCAAGCAACTGCAATGGATCTTTTTTAAAATGGATCTCCAGGTCTTCCGTCGAGCGATAAAATTCTTTTCGGACCCCACTGGTATGATGCCCTAGCAACGGCACAGCGGCATGGACAAGATAGGGTTTACGGGTTTGGCGCACCTCGGTTATGACGCGTTCCATGGCCTCATAACTTTCACTAAAATTGCTGCCATCGATACTTATACTTTTAATCCCGGTGAAGCCGGCGATAAATTCTTTTGCATTGGAAGTTCGGGCCTCACTTGCCTCAACACTAATACCCCAGTTGTTATCCTGCACCAGGTAAATGATCGGCAATTGGTGAAGGGCTGCGAATTGAAACGCCTCGCTAACCTCTCCTTCGGTGATGGCAGCATCGCCGATGGAACAGAGTACTACCGGCTTCATTGCATAAACTTCCTCAGGTTCCGCCTTGAGGCCTGGATCTGACGCGAATCTCATTTCCGCGATCTTTTCTAAATACTGAACTCCCTGCGCAATACCCGTAGTTGGAATTGCCTGCATACCTGTCGCGCTGCTTTGATGGATGATCGTAGGTTTTCCAGGACCGCGGTGATTTGGATGTGAGTAATAAGACCTGCCACTGGTGAAGATATCATTCCCTTTAGCCAGCAACTGAAGCATTAATTCGTATGGTGTAAAACCAAGGCCCAACAACATGCTTTCATCACGATAATATGGACTTACGAAGTCGGTGTCACGGAGGTGAAAAGCTGTAGCCAATTGAATGGCTTCATGGCCGCGGGAGGTAGAATGAACATACTTGCATACCTGTCGGTTGGTTTCATAGAGTTCGGCCATGGCACGGGCAGTACACATGTGCTCATATGCCTTTAGCAAAACATCGTTATTCAACATAATCAAAATTAGGAGACTGTATGGAGACTATAACAATGCCGGAAGCTTTGAAAACGGATAAATTTTCAAAAAAATCTAAAAATGAAGTGTAAGAGGGGGAGTAAACAAGTAATGAGCAGCAAGTAACAGAGCAAGCAGGGAAATAAGCGGGGGTTACTTAATTTCCATTTTTAAGAGCATTTCCTTTTCAATAAAACCTTCTAATTCGTCTCCAACAACACACTCGCCAACACCAGCTGGCGTACCTGTAAAAATAAGGTCACCGATATTGAGGGAGAAGTAGTTAGAAATGTGGGAGATAATATAATCGAAGGTGAAGATCATCTGGTTTGAATTCGCTTGTTGTACCAGTTCCTTGTTTTTGTAGAAGCTAAAATTGATATTCTTTTTGTTGAAGCCGGGTGTGAGGTCAATAAATTTTCCCACTGCGGCGGAGTTGTCGAACGCCTTGGCTTTTTCCCAAGGCAATCCCTTCGATTTAAGATCATTCTGGATGTCACGGGCGGTGAAATCAACACCAGTCGTAATTCCATTATAATAGTTAGAAGAATGGCGCTCCTGTATGTATTTCCCATTCTTACAAATCCTTAAAACTAATTCACATTCGTAATTAAGTTCATTTGTAAATTCCGGGTAATAAAAAGGGGTATGGCTTTGTAGCAATGCGCTTTTAGGCTTCATGAATAAAACCGGTTCCTCTGGTAAGTCGTTGCCAAGTTCTTTGGCGTGTGCCGCGTAGTTTCGGCCAACACAAATTATCTTCATGGTTATGCTATAGTTAATATCCTTAAACTGAGCGAATATAGACAAATCAAATAAATAAAACAATTATGTATAAAGGAACAAAAACTTTATCCCAAAGTGATTGAAAGTTTGTTCACTTCATTCATAGTTGCCTCAATACCAATGGTTGAGAAGCCCTCTATGACTTCGATACATTTCTGTATTTTTTGTTGTACAAGTGGTAGTTCATTGTTTAACCATTTAGTTAAAACGAAGTCGGCTTGCATACCCTTTGGATAGTTGTTACCGATCCCAAATCGAAGTTTGGGATACTTGTCGGAACCCAGGGTTAGTTGAATGTCTTTAAGACCATTATGCCCGGCATCAGATCCACCCGGGCGGAGGCGAAGTTTTTCAAGTGGCAGAGCGAGGTCATCGACGATCGTTAGGGTGTTTTCGAGCGGAACCTTGGTTTTTTCCATCCAATACCTAAAAGCTTTTCCGCTGAGATTCATGAAAGTGGTAGGACAAATGCACACGAACTGCCTGCCTTTCCATTTTACTTCTGCCATATATGCCAGCCGTTCAACCTGTAATTGCCCACCATGTTTTTGCACAAAGGCGTTCACAACATCAAACCCTATGTTGTGCCGGGTATTGGCGTATTCATTTCCCGGGTTTCCAAGGCCAACTATTAAATACTTTGACATGGCTGCGAAGGTAGCAGAAAAATGCCCCTCCGAAAAGGGGCATTTGATGTGTCTGTTACGTGAATTAACCTAAAATCTTCTTACTCTTCTTGCGGCCTAATACCTTGGTTAATAATTTCAAACCAGCATACTTTATCCGGTCTGTCTTCTTTGCCACCACTCCTGCAACTCCAAGTTTTACTGCATTACCAGCTAAGGTCTTAAAGATGTTTGTGGAGCTTCCGATGAGCAGTTTTTTGGATAGGAGGCCCACGCCCATGCCGATACCTGCTTTAATAACGGTGCCTGCGATGCCTGGACTGCCGTCACCATTACTTTTAAAAGAATTTCGTATCAGGTTAGCAGGTTTCATGCTATCGGTAAACGCGTGAAAGTTGTCTGCGATTGCCTGCTTTTTTACCTTCTCCCTTTCTTTCAGCTCTTCGATCGCCGTTTTCAGGTCTTCAGCATTTTGGATGTGTGTATACATTTTAATTCAGCATTTTTTTGATTAACATGGTCGTGATCGGATCCTTGATCCATGTTTTACGAAATGAATGAAGTAAAACTGCAATTAGCGCATAAAATGCGGTAAGAATAAAAAAGCCCAGGTAGGAACTTTCCAGTAATTCACCAATCCATAACGCCAACCCAATATTAACAAAGATGAACGCGAAAATCGCAAAGATAAAAACCGCGAGGCCAGAGACCACTGATGATGTTACATCAGATGACTTGCTGATCGCCTGCAACTTTAGCAATTCAAGACGTGTTTCGACATATTCGCCCGCCTCTTCATATATGGATTTAATAGTGCCCCGTTGAGTTTCCATTATTAACTATTTAAAGAAAAAATCTGGTCTGTTGAACTAAGAGAAAGAATTTCTTACGTCAGATTTTGCACTATCAAATTTATCTTTTCCTTGGTCATAAGCATTCTCAGCTTCTGATTTTGCGCTCTCGTAATGATTTGATATTCCATCAACGAGGTCATTGATCTTGTCGCGTACAGAGTTCGAAAGATCAGATCCTTTTTTACCAATCCTGGTACGGGTTTCCGATCCTTTATCAGGCGCAAACAAAATTCCTAAAATGGCGCCTGCTGCAGCTCCGATAAGTACACCTGTAACTAATTTTCCTGAATTCATACCTAATAGTTTAATTGTTTAAGATTTTATATACACTTCTAAAATGAAGCCAAAAAAACCATACCAATCATTGTTGGCCGTAATTGATCAAAAAAAATCCGTAGGCTTTAGTGTTTATAGTAAGGTACAACGGCTGCTGCATTATTTGTGAAAACATTTCTACACTAAATCTTTCATTAATTTTCAGTTGTTTGCAAACTTCTGAAAGTGAAACTGTAATACAACCTGTCCTCGGTAAATTAGAACCTTCCAAAAATCAATTACATGAATTTACATTCCGGCTATCCGTACTCAATGGTAAAACACGGACTGCCTTTCGATTATCCAAAGCTTGAAAAATCCATTTCTACAGACGTGATCGTCATGGGCGGCGGCATCTCAGGAGC
>JAURWD010000267.1 GCA_030655145.1 Ferruginibacter sp. | reverse complement strand
CACTGTCCCAGGGTAGTTTTATGGATTGTTGATCCCCGGAGAAAAAAATCTCTTCTTCATTTTTTGCTAGACCCACTAGCGTAGTTTTGCCAATCAACCCAAGTTCTTCGATCGCTTCCATGGCCGAACTTAACTGACCCTTACCGCCGTCAATAATAACCAGTTGCGGAAAAGGCCTTTGCTCTTCTGCCACTCGCTTGTAGCGGCGGTAAACCACTTCCTTCATTGTTGCAAAATCGTTGATGCCTTTCACTGTTTTTACATTAAACCGCCGGTAGTCATTTTTACTGGGTTGGCCGTTTTTGAAACAGACCATCGCAGAGACCGGGTAGCTCCCCTGGAAATTCGAATTATCAAAACATTCGATGTGCACGGGTAATTCCGACAGGTGTAGGTCTTCTCTAAGTTGTAATAAAACTTTATCGATCTCGCTGCTGGTTTTGTCTTCCAGCAATAACATTTTACTTTTCTTGAGTTCCTCTTTGAAATAGTTAACATTCTTTTCTGACAATTCAAGCAGCTTTTTTTTATCACCAGCCTGCGGGATTGTAACTGTAATCAGTTCCCCTGGATAGGTGATGGTTATGGGCACAATGATCTCTGTAGCCTCACTATTGAATGTCTCTCTTAGTTGCGCAATGGCGAAGCTTAGTACTTCGTCTGCGGGCTCATCGAGTTTTTTCTTCAAAGTGATCGTCTTCGTCAAAACGATACTTCCATTGCTTACTGATAAGTAGTTGACATAAGCAGTGTCTCCTTCTTCCAGGATACTAAAAACATCCATCGTTCCTAAACGCTCATTCACAACGGTCGAACGGGCTTTGTACACTTGTAAGTGATCAAGTTTTTTCTTTATGACGGCGGCCTTTTCGAATTCCATTTTTTGAACGTGGTCGTTCATGTCAGCCCGGTAGTGCTGAATTACTGGTGTTAAATTTCCTTTTAACAAGTGTTTCAGGCGCTCCATACCATCATCATAGTCTTGAGTGCTTTGCAGTCCTTCGCAAGGCCCTTTACAATTTCCAAGATGGTACTCAAGGCAGACTTTGAATTTCTTTTTTTCAATGTTAGCCGGTGCCAGGTTGAGCTTGCAGGTGCGAAGCTGGATATTTTGTTTAATGAAGTCAAGAAGTTCACGCACCTTTCCCACCGAAGTATAGGGACCGAGATATTGTGAACCATCATTGATCCTTCTTCGGGTAAAAAACACCCGGGGAAAGGGTTCATTTTTTAAAACAATGAAAGGATAAGATTTATCATCCTTGAGATTGATGTTAAAAAGAGGTTGAAAGTTTTTGATCAGGGAATTCTCCAGCAGGAAAGCATCTTGCTCGCTATTGACAATAGTGAATTCGATTTTCCTGATCCGCTGAACAAGTTCGTGCGTTTTGTAACTCGTGTAGGATTTTGAAAAATACGAGCTTACTCTTTTTCGCAGGCTTTTAGCTTTACCAACATACAGCAATTCGTTGGCAGCATCATAGTATTTATAGATGCCAGGATGAAGGGGGATCGTGTGAGCTATATCCGAAAATTCTTTTTGAGTCATTGGCTGCCTTTAGCTGTATTAGCCAGGCAAAATTACCACGCAAAATGCATTAGCAGGCATGTAGATTTTAAAGAATTGTCAATTTTATAATTGTGGTAAAAACTAAAAATCCCAGGTAATCAATTCCTCTTTAAGTAACTCTGCTTGCCCGGCCCTGGTAACAATGGTTGCAATCTTAGCGTACTTGCCTGTTTGCCAGGTTAATTGTTGAGTGATGTTTTCACCATCCTTAATAAACTCCTTCAATATGTAAACTTTACTCACAGTACTTTTTTCAGGATCTACATATACGTCCCAGTGTCTTAAGGAGAGCGAGTCGGGCAAGGTCACAGACGGATCATAGGTAAATGTGATCGCGTTGATTGTTTGATCATTAAACCGGGTTTCGCGGAAAAGATCCAAAAAATTGGTTTCAGTAATAGTTGGTTCTAAAAATGGCTGAAGATATGGTTTCGTTTTGCCCGCTGGCAACCAAAGCGAATCAACTTTTCCTTTTTGTGTCGTAATCAGCAATGGAGTGATTGGCAGGGAATCAAGGACAAAAATTTGACCTTTAATAAAAGTTGTGACGGGGAAAAATGTAACAGGCTGCTTTTTCACTTCAAGTTCCGGCGTGACAGGTTCTTGTTTTGCTGCACAACCTACAAACAGGGAGCATGCAAATATTACCAAATAGGTTGTCCTCATGATTCAAAAATAAAACTTAACCGAGGTTAAAACAAAAAGCCGTTGCAGGGTACGAAGCAACGGCTTTTTTAAAAATGTCCTTTGTGGGATATTACAAAAACGTTAAAAACGTCGGAAAATTATGATCGGTTGAAGATTATTTTAGTGTCTTCATAATGCCAAACTTGATGCCATAGGTTAGCAATCTTTCTTCCACAGCAAACTCCTTAATATTGGAAGAAAAAAGTTGACTTCTAAACTGCGGACCAATTTGGTAGGTTAGGCCATTTACTTTGTAACTTAAAAAAGTTTCAAAGCCCGCGTTGATATTCCATCTGTTCAGCATCGAAGATTCTTTCACATAATTTCTACGGTCAGAAGAAATAAGGTAAGAAGTGCCGCCAATAACATAGGTTGGTTGAATAGTTACTCCAACATTCCATTGAAGCGCTTCTTTACCAGCTATCTTGAAGTCCAGACCAACTGGAATAGAGATTTGGTACGTCTCGTTATGTAGTTTAACATCACTCAGACCTGTCTTGTTAGAATAGGGTGTCGTTCTGAATAATTCGTAAGTGCTATTGGTGGTATAGTCGTGCATGGTAAGCTTGGTAGCTACCGGATGCGTATTATGGTAAGCGAGTGAATTATACCGGGTGAAATTTAATTGTAATCCGCTCTTCAGACGTAATCCTTTTAATAGTGGATACTGAATTCCAAAGCCTGCTTCCAACCCGAAAGATGGTTTTTGAATTACCTGGCTGTTGATGTCCTGGTTATTTACGGGGATCACAAAAGGAGCAGAATTGGCCGTGGCTCCAAAGTTTGGATCATTCTGAAGCTGTCTAAAAACTACCGAAGGAGTAGCGTACATCTGCCAGGCTAATTTGCCAGCCCATTTTTTCGGAACCGGACGATTATAGAGAGCATAATTTTCAATCCAGTCTTTTTCGTCCTGGCTTAAACTGCGAGGTGTTGTTTTCAGTGAACTCGCAGAGGCTGGCTTTGCAATTTCATCTTGCTTCACCAAGCCCTCCGGGTTAACATTTATTCCTGCCGCATCGGCAGTGGCCATCTTTGTCGAAAGCAGTCTTCCCAAACCTGTTTCAGTCACATCCTGTTGAGCGGTAACTGCTTCATCAATAGTATTAGTGATCAACAATTCACCTGGCTCTATTTTCACCATATCAAGTGAATTCTCTGACCCTGTTGCGTTTATTGGTTCAACATTATTAGCATATAATATCGCCGATTTGGTGGCGGGTTTACGTGGCCGAAACAGCTTGGCTACCTGGGGAGATGTAACTGGTGAAGTTATGGAAGCAGCAATTTTCGTGCTGAAACCTGTTTCTACAGGTATGTTTACTGCAGAGAGTGATTTTTGAAATGTTGAGAAAGAGTTTAAAGGATTGTAGATGCTGAAGGGCTGGTATTGGTAATCTTTAAATTGAGTTTGAGTGAATAAACCCGGCGCCTGGTTTTGTGAAGATTTTGAACTAATGGCGACCCTGTTTGGT
>JAURWD010000266.1 GCA_030655145.1 Ferruginibacter sp. | reverse complement strand
ATCAACACTATCAAACAAGGGATCTTCGTTTCGCAGGGATGCGATTATTGAACTTTTCGCCGGCTCGTCCTTCCCCTTGAGTAGGCAGTTGGTAAACACTACATTGAATGTACCCGCACCCTGCTGCTCAATTTGTGTTTCATTTTCAACAGAGTTACTCTCCGCCCAAAAGATGCAGTTTTTAAACTGTGCGTCCAGGTTTGCGGTTAGGATATTACCGGTTTGGTTGAAAAAATTACTGAGAGAAAGCAGGGGCTTTTTATGTTCAATTAGGGTCGGATAGGCGGCAACTGTACAATGAATAAGCTCGTAGATGCCGCCTAACGAAAAACTGATGTTGCTTCCGCAATTAGTGATCAGGCAGTTCTCTGCTTTTATGCTGCTGTTCACCGCAAGCAATCCTGCATCATAGGCATTGTCTATTACACATTGCTGCAAAGCAAGTTTTTTGGTTGCATTGCTGGCATGCCGCTCCGCAACTATGGCCTGGTAGGCGTTTAAAATGCTGGTGAACTGCAGGTGATTGTCCGTACTGCTTCCACGAAAATATATTCCCGGCCAACTAGCAGGCAAATCTTTATAAATATTTTCTAACCGATCACCTGTGAAAACCACGCGTTCGCTACTGCTACCATTTACCAACAGGGTTCCATCAACAATGAATGGTGCATCCGCATGCGAAAATATCCTGCACCCTTTATCAATCGTTAATGTGGCAGCTGTATCGATCACTAGGCCTCCCAGGATAACGTACGGTAGGTTGTTTGTCCATGTTGTCGATCCTTTAATGATCCTGTTACGCAGGAAATTTGCATTCTGACCAAACGCCTCCAGCTGGACAAATTTTGAATTACCATTGTATTCGATAAGGATACTATCCCGTACAAGGAACGGTAAGTTCCCTGTACCTGGATCAATTTGAACCGTGACAAACACATAGATACTGTCTTCAGCCTGTATTTCGAGGCCTTGTACCTCCTGCGCGGCAACCCCATTGATATTTAAACGGAATGGTGAACCAGTGCCGCCCATCAACTTAATCCTCGACAAAGCAAGTCGCTGATTATTTGGATTGTTTATTTTAAAGGATTGGGTAACTGAACCAATGCTGGTAAATACGGTGTCATATTTTAAGCTATCCAGGCTGGTGGTCAGCAGGGCCTCCTTGCTTGTGATGAGGGAATCCTTCTTACATGCCGGAAGAAATAACGAACAGGCAAAGGCGATGAATAGAAGTGAGGGAATCTGAGATCGCCAATGTTTTGTCATCTCGCAAATTTACTTGTATTAAAGACGCTAAAAAAGAAGGTGGCCGCCACAACCAGGCAGACCTTGTCGCGGGTTAATTATTTTGTGGCCATCGATAAGGTGGCGATACTAAGCCTAACACCTGGCACTTTTAGCAGCGCCATGCCACAGGCTTCGAGCGAAGCCCCTGTTGTTATAACATCATCTACTAACAAGACATGTTTGTTCAAGAGTAAGCTTGAATCGTTGACAATGAAACTATCTTCCACGTTTTCCCATCTTTCCGTTCGATGTTTTTTGGTTTGGGTTTCAGTAAATCTTTTTCGTAGAACAGTGTTGAGAAGCACCGGCACATTCATGTTGGCAGACATGCCTTCGCAAATGACTGCCGCCTGGTTGTAACCTCTCTTTCTTTCTTTATCGGGGAACAATGGCATTGGAACCAGGTAATCAATATTTTTAAAGCGGTGACTGTTCATGAGACTATTGCCAACAAGCTCGCCCAGGTAGACACCAACCGCCTGGTTTGATTTGTATTTAAGCTCATGGATAAGATTTTGCACCAGGGATTCTTTCGCATAATAAAACTCGCTGTGCGCTGCTACCACCGGCATTCGTCCCCAAAAGACTTTTTCTACCGGGTTATTTTCATGTTCAGCATGATGCGTGTGGGGCAGGCAGGAAATACAATGTAGGCAGAGCAGGTTTGTTTCAGGAAGTATGTCAGAGCCACACCCGATGCAAACGTGCGGATAAAATAAATGAAGCGTATCCTGTAACAGGCTTTTTACACTGAGCATAACTAGTACGGATGATGTACTAATTTAAAACAAATACTGGTATAATTCTTCAACTTTTGCAAGTGCGACAACTTCAATATTGAATTTCAGTTTGCCCAATGATTTTGTGTTGTATTTGCTTAAGATGATTTTTTCAAACCCTAATTTTTCGGCTTCGGCAATGCGTTGCTCAATTCGGTTTACAGCACGGATCTCACCGCTGAGGCCAACTTCGCCTGCAAAGCAATAATGCTGGTTGACTGGTACATCTTCATAACTGCTTAATAAAGCACAGACGATCGCCAGGTCAATCGATGGATCTTCCACCTTTAATCCACCCGCAATATTTACAAAGACATCCTTTACACCGAAATGAAAACCGCCTCTTTTTTCAAGTACTGCCAACAATAGTTGAAGGCGGCGAAGATCAAATCCGCTCACTGTTCTTTGTGGGGTACCGTAAACACTCTGGGTAACCAGCGCCTGTCCTTCTATCAACAATGGTCGAAGACCTTCCATGGTTGCCGCAATGGCAATTCCACTCAGCTGCTCTTCTTTTTGCGTGATCAAAATTTCCGAAGGATTGCTGACTGCCCGCATACCTTCACCGGTCATTTCGTAAATGCCTAATTCGGAGGTAGAACCAAACCTGTTTTTAAGTGTACGCAGTATTCGGTATGCATAATGCCGGTCGCCTTCGAACTGGAGAACAGTATCAACCATGTGTTCCAAAATTTTGGGGCCGGCTATGTTTCCGTCTTTGGTGATGTGACCGATCAAAAACACCGGGGTGTTGGTTTCCTTGGCGAACCGTTGCATCTCAGCGGCGCATTCACGAATCTGGCTCACACTTCCCGGACCAGATTCAACGAAAGGTGATTGCAATGTTTGAATCGAATCTACAATTACGAGCTGTGGCTTCAGCTTTTTTATTTCCTGGAAGATGGTTTGAGTATTCGTTTCCGTGAGTAGGTAGAAATCGTCGCTCTTTGTTCCTACGCGGTCGGCCCGCATTTTTATTTGTTGCTCACTTTCCTCACCACTAATATATAGTGTGCGCACACCTGTTAATTGCAAACCAACCTGGAGGAACAGGGTTGACTTACCAATGCCCGGCTCACCGGCAACTAACACGATGCTTCCCATTACAATTCCGCCGCCGAGTACGCGATTCACTTCCGCATCGCGGGTGATGATCCTTTTCTCTTCAGCACTACTGACATCATTGATGGAGATGGTTTTTAATTTTCCAATTCCGTTGTATTCTTTCCATTCAACATTTTCTTTTTTGTCTGTCCCTTTTATTACCACCTCCTCAACAAATGTATTCCACTGATTACAGGAAGGACATTTGCCGACCCACTTTGTACTTTCATAACCGCAACTCTGACAAAAAAATGCTGACTTGGTTTTACTCATCATGTAAAAATAGGTACGTTATCACGAAGTGGGACAAGAAGAAAAAGTCATGAATTTCAAATTGAAATTTGAGGACAAAAGAAGAGCGAAGGGTGTTGGTGAGATCAAAAAAAATCAACAACAGAAAATGCAATAGGAAAACTAATTGACAGGATGCAGACTTATTTCAAAGTAAAAGGGTCAGCATTTCTGCCGACCCTTTGTACTTACTAACCCATTAAATTCTATTGCTAAATTACAAATTGCACCCACATAAAAAAATAAATTTTTTCTGATGTTGATAAGTTTTGAGGCTGTCACACAATAATCCTTGATGAAATATTTATTAGATATGGTTATCAGTATCAATGAGTTATACGCCGATATTTACATGCTAATCTGTTCATTCCTGGCAAGAAATAAAAATTAAATCAACATTTATTTTTGGTTTGTTTTATAAACTACTTTATGTTTGTGGCTTATTTATAAGTGATGAAATACTTCATAATCACCACCTTACTGCTAAATGCCTTGGTATCCCATGCGCAGGTTAAAATTGCGGGACACATTAAAGATAATAAGAATAACCCCTTGCCTGCTGCCAGCATCGTCCTAAAAAATACCTACGATGGGGCTACCAGCGACTCTTTGGGAAATTACAGTTTCACTACCGAAGAAAGGGGCCAGCAGACGGTGGAGATATCCATCGCCGGTTATAATTCGCTGACCCAGGTGATCACCATTGCAGACAAAGAACTCAGTTTGGATTTTACGTTGAAGGAACAGATAACAGAACTGAAAGCCGTTGTGATTTCGGCTGGGGCATTTGAGGCGAGTGATAAGAATAAGGGAGCTGTACTAACTTCACTGGATATTGTTACGACACCCAGCGCTATGGGCGACGTTACCAGTGCGCTTAAGTCAATTCCCGGCACCCAGCAGGTTGGTGAAAGTGAAGGATTGTTTGTTCGGGGCGGTACGGCCAGCGAAAGCAAGATCTATATGGATGGAAGCCTGGTAAATAATTTCTTTTACTCCAGCACTCCCGGAATCGCAACCCGCGGACGATTTAATCCTTTTTTGTTTAAAGGAACCGTCTTCAGCTCTGGGGGCTATTCAGCCTTGTATGGCCAGGCACTTTCCTCTGCTTTAATTTTAGAAAGCACGGATCTGCCGGAAAGGACCCAGGCTGATCTCGGAATTTCGGTCGTCGGTATTGGCGGCGGACTACAGCATCTCTCCAAGGACAAGAAATCATCCTGGGGATTCTCGTATAACTATGCGAACCTCTGGCTCGCCTTCAATGTGCTGAAACAGAAACAGGATTTTTACAAGCTTCCAAATGCAAATCAGGGTGACGCCAATTTCAGGATTAAAACCAGGTCGGGTGGTTTCGTTAAGTATTATGGTTATATCAGCACAAACAACGTTGGCTTCAGAACCAACGACATAGACAGTATCGTCCTGAAAAATGCCTTCGCCCTGAAAAATATCAACACCTATCAAAATTTAAACTGGAAAGACCGGATCGGCCCCGGCTGGAAAATCAATACAGGCATCAGTTTTGGAACCAACAAAGACGATATCGACAACGAAGTACAGGATCAAAGCAACCAAAAAGTAACGATCACCAACCCCATTCTATACTCCTTCAAGAATTTTGCCCTCCTAACTACAGCCCGGTATGCGCAGGCGAGGGTGGTACTGGAAAAAAAGTTGAAGGGCATTAGTGCACTTCGCTTCGGAAGTGACTATTTCTACAGCAGTGAAAAGTCAACCTATACTTTATTCAACGGTTCAACTTTTAATGAGAACGTCACGGATAATTTATTTGCCGGCTTTGCGGAGGCAGACATTTACCTAACAAATAACCTCGCTTTGAAAGTTGGGTCGCGTGCAGAACATTCTGCATTAATGAGCCGCTGGAATATTGCGCCACGATTGTCACTTGCTTATAAACTGGCAACCAACAGCCAGGCATCCTTCGCATACGGAACATTTTATCAAAATCCGGAAAGGCGATTGTTACCCGGAGCTGCCGGACTGAATTTCTCAAAAGCGGCGCACTATATTTTCCAGTTCACTCAACAAACAAAAGATTACACTTTCCGTTCGGAAATTTTCTATAAGAAGTATGATGACTTGTTTAAGACTGGTTTCAGTGCAAATGGGCGGGAATTGGCAGCTAATAACCAGGGCTTTGGATCTGCTAAGGGAATAGAGTTTTTTTGGAGAGATAAAAAAACCTGGAAAAATGTCGATTACTGGGTTTCCTATTCCTTCCTCGATACCAAAAGAGATTACCTGAATTTCCCCCGGGCGATCGAACCTTCTTTTGCTGCGAAGCACACCGCCTCGTTCGTGTTCAAGCGATTCGTTCTTCCCTGGAAAACAGGGTTTAACCTGAGCTACAATTTCGCTACCGGAAGGCCTTACTATCGTATTGCTTATAATAACAACCTGGATAAGTTTGAACTCACAGACCAGGGAAGAACGATCAATTACAACAGTATGAGCATGAGCATCAATTATATCCCGGCGTTAGGCAAAACAGGAGCTAAATCCTTTGCTGTATGGGTTCTGGGAATCAATAATGTGCTTGGACAAAACCAGGTATTCAACTATAACTATAGCAGCGATGGCTCCCGGAAAGAAGCGATAACGCCACCAAGCAAGCGATTTATTTTCATTGGTTGCTTCATGAGTTTTGGGGTTGATAGAACCCAAGATGCCATAAACAATAATCTTTAAATCAAAATTCTAAAAAATACAGACATGAAAAAATTAATCCTGTTAAGCGCTCTTTGTTCAATTTCCCTGGTGATTTTTGGCCAAAGTGAACGGTATACTGCCGCTATGAAAAAGAACCTTGCAGCAATGGATACCAGCTTTCGCAGTACCGCAGGCCTCGTCGCCATGTCGAACAATTTTGAACGTATAGCCATGGCTGAAAAAACACAATGGTTACCGTACTACTATGCAGCCTTCAGCCAGGTTAATGCCGGATTTATGGAACAGGACAAATCCAAGATCGATGAGTATGCCGACAAAGCCGGATTGCTTATTCAAAAAGCAGATTCGCTGTCACCAAACAACTCAGAGATTTCCTGCATAAAAAGTATGATCGCCAGTTGTCACCTCATGGTAGATCCAATGACGAGGTATATGGAATATGGGAAGTTGAGTAGCGAAGCACTTGATGCCGCAATTTCGCAGGACCCGACCAATCCTCGTCCCAATTATTTGAAAGGACAAGGTTTAAAATACACGCCGGAACAATTTGGTGGCGGATGTAAAACGGCCTTACCCGAATTTGAAAAAGCCATGGCCAAATTTGCCGCCTTTAAAACTCCCGGTGAATTGAACCCTAACTGGGGTAAAGAACAAGTGGAAAATCTTGTAAAAGAATGCAAATAACCCTGGATCTTTTGCTTTAGACACTCAAAATTCTTTTCAATGCAGGTAGAAGAAAATACTATGGAAAACGAACCTTTATCGGCGCGTGAAAGTTTGCTGGTTATTCAATCGATGATTGACAAAACAAAGACCCAGCTGGGTAATAACTCCATTTATTTTTTATTATGGGGCTGGCTGGTCTTTATTGCTTGTTTGCTCCAGTACTTTCTAATGGTCGTTGTTCAATATGAACATCACTCTTATGCATGGTCCACGATGCTCATTGGTGTTATCTTTTCAATTGTATATTCTGCACGAACGAAGCGGGAACGAAAAGTAAAAACCTATGCGGGCGAGAGTATGGGGGCATTATGGACAGGACTGGGCATCAGTTTTTTTACCCTCTGCTTTATCCTGATGCAGGTTGGCTGGCAGTATGCTTTTCCGATTTATATCCTGCTTTATGCAACCGGTACTTTTATCAGCGGAGGAATTTTAAAGTTTCGACCCTTACAGATTGGAGGCGCCATTTGTTGGGCACTTGCGGTAGGAGCTTCTTATGTGAGTTATCAAAACCAGATTTTGTTTACCGCCGCGGCGATCCTCTTTAGTTATCTGATCCCGGGATACCTGTTAAAATACCGGACTGCAGCAAGTAACTAATTGTCATTATCCTTTTATTCAAAAGAATCACCCAGTGCCCGGACGCTATTTAACTTAACGCAAACTAAATTCGCCGCCACAAGAAGAACGATACATGTTTAAAGACCTCGATCCGATATTACATTCACAATTACGCCTGGCAGTAATCAGCCTGTTGATTGGCGTGAGAGAAGCTGAGTTTACATTTATCAAAGAAAAAACAAATGCCACCGCCGGGAACCTGAGCGTACAGATCAATAAATTAAAAGAGGCTGGCTATATAGAGGTGATAAAACAATTCAAAGAAAATTATCCTCAAACCATCTGTAAGATCTCGAAGGCCGGGATAGATGCTTTCGAAAAATATGTGAATGCCCTGGAATCATATGTCAAACCTTCGGGCCAATAAAAAAGCGCTCCTTGTTGGGAGCGCAGTTTTTTGTGCCTGGTATAGAAAATTTATTTCCAGATAAGAAAACTGGAACTGTACGTATGGTTGTTAGTTACGAATCGTAAAGTATAAGTACCCTCGTTTAACTTCATTGAGTTTACAATAGGTACGTCATTCATACCATTGACTAATTCTGCAGTTTGTTTCAGCACAACTTTGCCTGCTTCGTCGATTACTTCAAGGCTTGCGGATGAAGCTTTTACCGCTTTAAAACGCACTTTCATCTCCCCGGACACCCTGTCAGGCATTATGTCCAGGTCTTTATCACCCGTTACGTTATGTGCGTGCTTTAGAGAAGGTGTCGTATAACTAAATACAGGTTGGATAGATAAGAATGTGGCTGCAAAGAATGCTGCGGAGAATAAAATTCTTTTCATACTGTGGTTGATTTAAAATTCAGAAATGGTAATTACTGACAAAGGAAAATTCACAGTGAAAATGGAGGTAATGGCTGTCTTTCGGTGGGATTTGAATCAGTAACCTAACAAAGTATGTGGAGACTGTTGCGGTTAGTTGGAGAAAATGTGGTAAGCATTATTCGATTGTAAAACTAAGGGTTTTAATAACATAGCCAAATTTATTTTACCGTTGTGTTTTATGCTACAGCCCCATTGATGGCGAACAATTAGATAGCTGATCCGTTTTACCTTTGTTAATAATTCTACATGGCAACCATTATAAACGTTCAACATCTTTCGAAGGAATTTAAAGATACCCGTGCCGTCGATGACCTTTCTTTTACGGTGAATGAGGCAGATGTTTACGGTTTTCTTGGACAAAATGGGGCCGGCAAATCTACCACCATCCGAATGTTGCTGACGTTGATACGACCAACCTCTGGCAACATTGAACTTTTTGGAAAACAGCTGCGCACGCATCGTTCAGAAATCTTACAACAGGTAGGTGCAGTTATTGAAAAGCCTGATCTGTACAAGTACTTGTCTGCATACGACAACTTATCCATTTTCGCCCGAATGAGCGGAATGAAAGTAACGCGGCAATTGCTGATGAACCAACTGCAACTCGTGGGCCTCGAAGATCGTGCTGCAAGCAAAGTGAAAACTTTTAGCCAGGGAATGAAACAGCGGTTAGGCATTGCTGTGGCGCTGGTGCACAATCCGGCGCTAGTTATACTCGACGAACCCACGAATGGGCTGGATCCACAAGGCATCGCGGATATACGTGCGCTGATTTTACGCCTTAGCCGGGAAATGGGGAAGACGGTTGTAATATCTTCTCACTTGCTGAGTGAAATTGAATTGGTCGCTACGCGGATGATCATTATTCATAAGGGACGAAAGGTGGTTGAAGGTGAGGTAGCGGATCTCCTAGATCCGGCACACACCCTGGTTCAACTGGATACCACTGAAAATGAAAAGGTCCGGTTGCAGTTTTCGTCTTCCCGTTGGGCGCCGTTCGTTCAACAAGGTGATGGGCTCGCCCTCATGATGAACAAAGAAGAAGTTCCTGAGTTGATCAATGAACTCGTTGCACAAGGGGTTCGAATTCTTTCCGTCAACTCCAGCCATTCCTTAGAAAACTATTTTTTATCGCTCACAACCCAGCCTGGCCATGTTGACTCTTTTGCAAATTGAACTCTTTAAAATTTCTCGCCGGCCACGTACTTACATCGCGTTTGCAGCCATAGCCGCCATCGTGTTTATTTTCCAGTTTGCGTTTAAAGCAGATGGGCAGAGCTACATGGACCTTATGTTGCAAAGTGTAAAAGACACTTTTGAGTTTGAAAGAGTTCGTGCGATCAACGGGTATTTCATGTGCTACATCATCCTGAACACGCTGCTCATCCAGGTGCCGATTCTTGTCGCGTTAATTGCGGCAGATTCCATTTCCGGAGAAGCCAATATGGGAACCTTGCGCCTGCTGATGTCGAAGCCGATCAGTCGTAGCCAACTGATACTTGTAAAATTTGCTGCCGCCACCATCTTTACTATTTTACTATTGCTTTGGATGGCC
>JAURWD010000117.1 GCA_030655145.1 Ferruginibacter sp. | reverse complement strand
AAAGTTTATGCACCGGGACACAACTCTTTTTTTAGGTCACCTAACGGAAAGGAAAGCTGGATACTCTACCACGCGAATGGAAACCCCGGTGAAGGCTGTGGAAACAAACGCTCACCCCGCGCACAGCGATTTACCTGGAACGCAGATGGAAGTCCGCAATTTGGTGAACCGGTTAGTACCGAAACTTTACTTAACATTCCTTCGGGCGCATCAAAAAAATAATTCTCCGGAACAATCTCAAATCTCCTCCGCTCATTTTAGGAAGCTCTCGATCCATTTTCAGCTTCTTGCGCTAATTGTCTGCATTGTTAAAAAATAAAAAAACATAAAGCAAAATTTGCGCAACCAATTAATTGCGCATACATTTGCAATCAAATAGTTGCATGATATGACAAGAGATATTTTCCAGGCAATTGCAGATCCAACGCGGCGGGCTATTTTGTTGTTGATTGCAAGCCAGGCGATGACGCCCAACGCCGTTGCGGAACATTTTGATTCTACGCGCCAGGCTGTTTCGAAACACATGAAGGTGTTGATGGAATGCCAGGTATTGAAGCAGGAAAAAGTCGGGCGGGAAATTTATTATTCTTTCAATCCGACCAAATTGAAAGACCTCGACAAATGGATCAGCCAATTGAAAGATCATTGGGAAGATCGGTTTGATCAACTGGACAAAGTATTACTTAACATAAAAAATAGAAAAAATGAAAGCTAATCTTTTGATCAATTTTACTGTGGATAAGGAAGCAAAAAAATTACGGGTTATACGGGAGTTTGCGGCGCCGGTTAAAAATGTTTGGGCCGCCTGGACCGAAAGCAATCTGCTCGATCAATGGTGGGCTCCGAAGCCCTGGAAAACGGAAACAAAGTCCATGGACTTCCGCGTAGGTGGAACCTGGGTGTATGCAATGGTTGGGCCTGAAGGAGAGAAGCATTGGTGCAAGAATGACTTTACGTCTATCACACCCTTAAAAGATTTTTCAGGCCGTGATGCTTTTTGTGATGAAGCGGGTAATATTACCGAGTCGCTTCCGCAATCCAACTGGGCAAATGAATTCAGTGAAACTGCAGACTCAACGATCGTAAACATCGAAGTGTCTTACGATGAATTGTCAGATCTTGAGAAGATACTGGAGATGGGTATGCAGCAAGGTTTAACAGCGGCACTGGAGAACCTGGATGCGTTGCTTGAGAGCCAACTCAAAACGGCTAATAGTAACGTGTAAACTACCTGTGATGTCCTGGAATTTTTATCCGGCAGATGCAAGCAAAAAAAATCCGGTTCCGCATTGGCAGAACCGGATTTTTGATTTTATAAAGTTTGGTGCAAGGTTATTTTTCTGGTAGAACTGCTCCGTTCTTCACCCAATCCCGAAATTCTTTTTCGAATTGTGGATGAGTTAATGGTGGTTTTTTTCTTCCGTCGCCAGGGTTCCATCCGCCTAAAACCAATTCATCATGGGAGATGTGATCAACAATCTCGGCCATAGTTTTATGACCATTCTGTTCCGGATCTTTTAGTTGTGCTGCTAATTCTCTTGGTGTTTTTCCTTCGAAAACCATTTTCATATCAGCGGGTGGGAGATGCCATTTTGGGTTACCCGGGGGCATGTTGAGACCGGGCGTATTTTTTGGTTGATGACAGTTGGTGCATTTCATTGCATATACACCGTGGCCATCACTACCCCTGATCACACCCTGCGTGTGCAAATGACTATCGTCGCCCTGCAGCGGAACGTCTCCTTTCGGATGACAGTTCATACAGCGCGGGCTCATCAAAACATCATACACTGCAAGAAATGCTTTTTGTGACGCTGCCTTTTCGCTGGCCGAATAAGTTTTGCCTTGCGGGATAGGTTCCTCACTGATAAGTGTATACGAGGAAGTCACCAGGATGATTCCCGCCAGGTAAATGGCTTTTTTTGATCGAAGTTGTTTAATCATTTTCATCATTGATTTAAGTGATGGAAGCAAACGGAGGTTTCCGTATTCTTTTACCTGTCGCAGCAAATACTGCATTTGCAATTGCCGGTGCGGTTGGGGGTACGCCACACTCGCCGGCCCCTCCCATTTTTTCTGTACTGGCGACAATGTGAACGTCGATCTCCGGCGATTCATTCATGCGGAGAATCGGGTAATTGTGAAAATTGGTCTGTTGTACTTTTCCGTCTTTGAAGTTGATCTCACCATAGAGCGCCATGGTAATTCCAAAAATGATCCCACTTTCCATCTGCGCCTTCACCCCGTCAGGATTTACTGCTAAACCGCAATCAATGGCGCAGGTCACTTTGTGAACGTTCACCCTCCCGTTCGTAACAGATACTTCAACTACTTGTCCAACAAAACTTAAAAAAGATTCGTGCACGGCAATACCGTGAAAATGACCGGCCGGTAAGGCTTTTCCCCAACCTGCTTTTTCCGCTGCAAGGTTCAATGCAGCAAGGTGGCGCGGATGAGATTTCAGTAAAGTTCTTCTGAACTCCAGCGGATCTTTACCTGCTTCGGTGGCGAGTTGGTCAATGATCGTTTCCATTACGAAAGCCGTATGCGTATGTCCGACGGAACGATACCATAAAACAGAAATGGGAAGTTTGGTTGTATGTAAGCCAACATAGGCGTCTTTTACTTCTGTCATGTACGGCGAATCGGCAATCCCTTCAACAGAGCTACTGTCGATTCCATTTTGTACCAGCATCGATAGGAAGGTTCCTTCGAAAATTGATTGTCCGACGATACTGTGATTCCACGCAGTTGGATAACCATTGTTATCAACTCCGATCTTCAGCTTATGGTGAAATGCGGCCCTATAGTAACCACCCTGCATATCATCTTCCCTGGTCCAAACCATTTTAATGAATTTGCCGCTTGCTTTTGCAATGTGAACAGCCTCTGCAACAAAATCGGAGGTAGGTGTCGCCCTTCTTCCAAAACCACCTCCCAGGAAAACCGTGTCAATGCTAACCTGCTCTGGCTTAAAACCAAGGATCTTTGCTGCTACTGCCTGATCAATCCCCGGCAACTGCGTACCTGTCCATATCTCGCATTTGTCCGCACCGAGTTTGACTGTGCAATTCATCGGCTCCATTGGAGCATGAGCGAGGTAAGGAAAATCGTAGGAGGCTTCAATAACTTTTCCACCTTGTGAAAGAGCTGATTCAACATTTCCCTTATTTAACGCAGGCAACCCTTTTGTTGCAGCCAGGGCCCGGTATTTTTCCATTTGAGTCACGCTGTTAAACGAGGCATTGGCACCTGCATCCCAGGTAATTTTCAAGGCGGCTTTTCCTTTTTTTGCAGCCCAGAAATGATCAGCTAACACTGCAACACCCGTTGGAATTTGGACTACGGCTTTCACTCCCGGAACTGCTTTTGCGGCAGTGGCGTCAAAACTTTTAACCGTGCCCCCCATTACCGGTGAGTGGGCAACGACAGCCGTCAACATGCCGGGAAACTGCATGTCCATCCCAAATTTTGCCGTTCCGTTTACTTTAGCCGGCGCGTCTAATCTTTTCAGGCCTTTGCCAATATATTTCCAGTCGCTGGCAGGCCGGAGTTCTACTTTTGCCGGAGCCGGTAAACTGGCAGCCAGCGTGGCCAGGTCGCCATAAGAAGCCTTCTGTTCACCGGAGATCACCATGCCGTTTTCAGTTTTACAAGTAGCTGGATCCACGCCGAATTTTTTAGCACCGGCTGCTATTAATAACATTCGTGCAGTAGCACCTGCCTGGCGATACCGGTCAAATTCCGACCAGGTGGAACTTGACCCCCCGGTAATCTGGAGACCGTATAAAGTATGCATATAGGGCTGTCCCGGCGGGGCGTGGTGCACGTGGATATTCTTCCAATCGGCATCCAGTTCATCTGCGATCAACATCGTGAGGGTAGTCCAGATGCCCTGTCCCATTTCGACATGCGACAGCAAAACATTGATGCCCCCATCGGAACCAATGCTGAGATACGCGTTAGGAGCGAATGATGCCACGGGATCTGGTTCAGCAGATTCGCCAAACTTTGTAATTCTCGCGGGAACCACGAAAGATATTACCAGCCCGGTTCCCAGGAGTGCCCCTGCTTTCAAAAACTGGCGTCGATTTGATTTTGGTAGATTGGTCATTTGGTACCTCCTTGTTTTTGCAGCTTGGCAGCCAGGTGAATTGCTTTACGAATACGGGGATAGGTTCCGCAGCGGCAGATATTTCCACTCATTGCGTGGTCGATATCCTCATCGGTTGGGTCAGCATTTTCACGCAGTAAAACTGCTGCTGCCATGATCTGGCCAGATTGGCAATAGCCACATTGCGGCGTATCTTCTTCGAGCCAGGCAACCTGGAGCGGATGTTTTGAATCAGGGGAAAGCCCCTCGATCGTAGTCACCTCTTTCCCCGCGGCGCGGGCGATGAGCGTGACGCAGGAGCGAACCGCCTCACCTTCAAGATGTACGGTACAAGCGCCACATTGAGCCATCCCGCAACCAAACTTGGTACCGGTGAGACCCAGCAGATCACGCAATACCCAAAGCAGGGGCATATCCGGCGTGGCATCTACACTATAATCTTTTTTATTAACCTTTAGTTTATAAACCATAACCAATGTATTTAAAGTACAGGAACGTAAATGCTTTTAAACAAAGCGAGCAATCAAATAGTGTCAGAGAGAGGCAGTTAATGAAGCGGCTTTTAAAGCCTGGTAATTTTGCTGGGGCTTCCCAGTCATCCGCCTTTGCGGCGAGGAATTACAAGATAATAAAAAATAGTTGATGCAAGGAAATATTCCCGCAGGCAAAAATTAGTAACGTTAATGGGTATCCGAAACTGTGTTAAGCTTTACAGATTTGCCGCTGTTGGCGGATTTATAGATCGCTTCAACAATGCGAATATCCCTGAGTCCTTCTTCACCAGGGACAAGCATTGCTTTGTTCTGCATGATGGACATACAGTCGTCGTCCATTTGTTTTGCTTGTTGCCACGGGAGCTCATATGGAAACCGGATCTCACCTAATGGGCTTTTTCCTTTGAGGCCACTGTAGCCCGAATACGGCGCCATATTAATGCTTCCTTTTTCACAATCAATATCGAGAAAGTTTACATTTTCACCGAAGCTGGTCTTTATGTCTGCCATTACATCACCCGGGAAACGGAGCCTGGCAATCGTGGTTTCATCTAACCCATCCTTATAAATTTCCGGCCTCGTAGTGGAGGTCGTTGCCGAAACAATTTCAAGCGGTTCCATGCCGGTTCCGAGCCGTGCACCTTGTATCGCATATACACCCATGTCGTATAACACACCACCACCCAGGGCTTTTGTTTGCTTCCAGTGATTGGTGCGGTTATCGCGGTAGCCCGCGGCACAATTCAACTTGGTTACCTTACCCAGCAATTTTTTGTTTACAATCCTGCGATATTCGATCGTGTGCGGTTCGTGATGGAGCCGGTAACCGATCGCCAGTGAACGTTTATTTTTTTTACAGGCATCGATCATCGCCAGGCATTCATCCGGCGTCATCGCCATTGGCTTCTCGCAAAAAACATGTTTCCCCGCATTTGCTGCACGGATGGTGTATTCGCGGTGCATGGAGGGCGGCAATACTACGTAGATGACATCGATGTCGGGGTTATTAGCAACCTGGTCAAAGTTTTCGTAATTGTAAATATTTTTTTCGGGGATGTTATATTTCTGTTTCCAGGCTACGGCTTTTCCCGGCGTACCCGTTACAATACCAGCCAGGTAACAATGTTTTGTTTGTTGTAAAGCGGGGCCAAGAAGATCGGTGCTATAATATCCGAGCCCAACGAGCGCAATACCAAGTTTGGTTTTCTTTGGCCGCGTTGCAGCCAATAAAGAATTTGGAGAAAACATTAAACTGGTAGAACCAGCCGCAAGGGTTTTAATTAATCGGCGACGTGAAATGTTGGGCATTTGTAAACTTTATAGCGTGAAACAAGGAGAATGGTGTTCGCCTATAAAGATAACTTTTTCAGCTTTCGGAAATTTTGTTTTCTCTTTTTACAAAGGGTTGTTTTATCCAGTAGGTTAGCGAGCGCCAGGCCCATTCGAAGGGACCGAAACGAAAATATTTTAACCAGATGGAAGAAAAAATAAGCTGGAATATCCAGACCGTTCCAACAACATAATACAACTGGTGAACGCTTAGCTTGTTATAATTTCCAAATCCATAGCCAAAGAAAAAGAGGGTACAAATGATACTTTGCATCAGGTAATTCGTAAATGCCATTTGTCCAACATTAGCCAATGCTTTCATGAGCCAGGGTACAACCTTGCTCCGATAAATTAACATGATCAGGCTGGCGTGACCGAGGCAGAGTAACAATCTCCTTCCATCATACAACACCCAGTGTGGTATACTGTACGCATCAACATAACGGGCTATGTCCTGGGAATCAATTACCGCTCCCTTGAAGAATATGTAGCCGATCGGTATTCCAAGGCCATAGCCCACCAGCAGGCACATACCATAAGTAGAAGTAGATAATTTATTCGAAAAGAAGCCCATGATAAAAAGGCCCATACCGATGAACATCATACTCAACATATCCCAAATGCCGTGGTAGGTACCCCATGTTTCGTTTCCGGAATTCCTTGGTATAAAATGTTTGAAAATGGAGCCGTAGTCTGAACGCATGGTTTGTATATTCTTATTGATCTTTACGGTATCCGGCGCCTGGCTCTTAATGATATTGTCCCAGGCTGTTTTAGCTTCTTCTTGTTTTGTCGTTAATTTTTTCTTTTCTTTTTCCGCGGCAACCGCGGAAAGATAATTTGCACGTGTTTCGCGGGTTTGCTGAAACCACCAAACGTTTTTAAACATACCGATGGTGATACATAGGATGCCGATAATGATGAGCCAGGAAGCAGCCAATTTGCGGAACGGGTATAATAGCATTCCAAAAAGACCGTAGTAGAACAAGATATCACCTTCCCACAGTAAAATGTAAGCATTGAACATCCCGAAAGCAACCAACCAAAGCAAGCGGCGGTAATAATATTCTGCTACGCTAACGCCTCCGGGTACCTGTTTTTTATTCAACGTAAACAACACCATTCCGGCACCGAACAGCATAGAAAAAAGCCCGCGCATGGTGCCGTCGAAAAAAGTAAAAATTACAGCCATGGTGCGAAAATCTGTGGTGGTTGAAGGCCCACGCAACACCGAGTTTGCAACACTCCAATCGATGCCGAACACGGGGATGTTCATGAGAAGGATCCCTAGTAACGCAACACCGCGAACCATATCCACGGTATGGATCCGGTCGGCGGTTTCTACCGGGTGAGGTGAATGGCCATTAGAAATTTTAGCTGAGGAGCTCACCACCTCGGTGTTTTCAATTGGTATGATCGATTCATTATCAGCTGGATGAGATGCAACGAATTCCATAAATGAGTAGTTAAGGTTGAATATTATAAGTGAATCGGCAGGGCGCTGGCGGGTGATTTTTTATTGTGCGTTTTGATAGGTAGCCATTTCCAGTGCATAAGGCAACGAAGCAGCCATTCGGCCGGACCATAAGTAAAATATCGGAGCCAGAACACACTAAAAACAATTTGAATAATGCAGATCTCCAGCGCAAACAGGTATAGCTGGTATTGCTGCAACCTGCCGAAATAACCCATGCCGAAACCGGTAAAAAAGACGAGACAGAAAATGCTTTGAAAGAGATAGTTTGTTAATGCAAGTTTGCCAACTTTTTCAAATGCAGTCCATACAAAACGGAGCAAACCTGATCGAAACAGGAATAAAATTCCGGCAGCATAACCAACAGTTAAAAAAGCACGTTCCAGCGGAAATAATAAATTGAAAGGAGTCCAGTGCCCAATGACATATTTTGTGTAATCGCGAAGTGCATATTGTTGAAACTGCAAGCGATACCAACCAAGCAAAATACCAACAGCAATACAGGCAATGCCCAGCAACAAGTACCGTGATTTCGGGAAATTCGTTTCAAAAAAGCGTTTTTTAAAAAGTGCCATTCCCAGTAACATCATTCCTCCAACATCCCATACCCCGGTTTGATAGGTCCAGCGGGCCTCTCTGCCCTGGGTGGCCTGCAGGAAATGATCCCATATCTTTCCAAACTCAGCATTTCTCACCTCTTTCACTCCATTGTCTTTTGCTTTCAAATCATGCTTGTGCTGTTGCACAATTCCTTCCCAGGCGGCTTTGTCCTCTTTCTGTTGAGCAGATAGAGAATCTTTCTTTTGTTCCTTCAATGGAATTTTTTTCTCGGCCGCCAGCAGTGAGTCCTTAGATATTTTTTTTTCAAAAGCCAGCACGGCAGTATGTTTCGCATAGGCTGTCCGATCATCGGCATAGTTCCAGTATATTTTTCCGCAGTAGATCAGCGTAACCACGGTTGCTGAGATCCATAAAGCCCGGGGGTTCATCCGCACAAAGGGGAAAAGCAAAATGCCCACCACCGCTAATTGAAAGAGAATGTCACCGGTCCAAAGAAAAACGAGTGCGTTGAGAAGGCCAAAGCCCAGGAGCCACAATTGTCGGCGTATAAAAAGATCTGGTAACGCGGTCGTCACCTGTTCCGTTTTTTGGGAAAGAAAGATGACCATTCCTGCGCCAAAGACGATGCAGATGAGGGCACGCATTTTTCCATCCAGTAACAATTCCATTGCTCCCCAAAGACGATAGTTGCCTCCTTTCGATTGCAGCAGCAGTTCGTTTTGCTGGATCGTACTGAACCCTCCAAAAATCCAGATGCTGATAAACAGCGCTCCCAATACAGCCATGCCGCGAAGTATGTCGAGTGCAGGATTTCGGATGATAGCGAGAGTGGGTTGGAGGTCTTTTGAAGAGGTTGTAATTGCGTCATTATCCTCTGGCGAAAGTTCTGGCAGCATGTGAAGGCTTTTAGGTGGATGGTAATAGGTTCTTCAAAATACAAAAAGTTCTCATATCTTAAAGAGTATTTTGGATTGCCCGCTATCAATCTTGTTACGACATGATGCCATGCCTTAAAAAATTCGTCCCCTTAGTACTGTTGCTGTTTGTTGGATGTACGATTGCCAGCCAAGATCCATTGATACAATCCTACAAAGAACAGGCAGCAAGGGTGGAGATCATTCGCGATCAATGGGGGATACCACATGTGTATGGAAAAACTGATGCGGACGCGGTGTTTGGGTTGATGTATGTTCAGTGCGAAGAAAGCTTCGAACGAGTTGAAAGAAATTACATCAGGAAGCTCGGCCGCATGGCAGAAATCGAAGGCTCAACGCGGCTTTACGATGACCTGCAAATGAAACTTTTGTATGATACAACAGCCGCAATAGCTGATTATAAAACAAGCCCACCCTGGTTAAAAACCTTGCTAAATGCCTTTGCCGCGGGGATAAACTATTACCTCCATCGTCATCCGGAAACGCGGCCGCAGTTGTTGCAACATTTTGAACCCTGGTATGCACTAATGATGACAGACGGAGCCTACCTTAATAACCTGGATGGCGGTTTAACCCGGGAGGATATGCGCAGTTTGTACGGTGACAATCTCAGGGATGCCGCCCAAAACATTCAAAAATCTATACTAACGGAAACGGAACAACGTGGCTCGAATGGATTTGCGCTTGGTCCGCAAAAAACCTTGTCAGGGAATTCGATGCTATACATCAACCCACATGTGACCTTTGATTTTCGAATGGAAGGACATATGGTGAGCGAGGAAGGATTGAACGCATACGGGGCCATCACCTGGGGACAATTTTTTGTGTTCCAGGGATTCAATCAGCATTGTGGATGGATGCATACCTCCTCCATGGCCGACGCGGCAGATCTTTATGAAGAAAGTATTGTAAGAGAATCCGGTCAGCTTTTTTATACATATGATGGTCAACTAAAACCGGTAAGTCAGAAACCTATCCGGTTAAAATTTAAAAAGGAAGGTATGCAGGAACGCACCTTCACTACCTATTACACACATCATGGTCCGGTGGTGGGAAGCCGCGGGTCTAAATGGTTAGCGCTGAAACAACAGAACCGAACGATCAACGGATTGAGTCAATCCTGGCAACGGACCAAGGCGACTGACCTCGCGACTTTCCAGCGATCAATGGAGATCAGGGCGAATCATTCAACGAACACTTTATATGCGGATGATAAAGGAAACATCGCTTATTGGCACGGCAATTTTATTCCGCGCAGGGCTAAGAGTTATGACTGGTCGCGGCCGGTAAGGGGAGATACTTCGGCCACCGAATGGCAAGGTCCGCACGAATTAAAGGAAACATTCCACTTGCTAAACCCGGCTGGCGGCTGGCTGCAGAATTGCAACTCTACTCCTTTTACCGCTGCGGGATTTCCTTCATTTCCTGTTGATTCGCTGCCGCCTTATATGGCACCGGAAGGTGAAAATTTCAGATCGCTGCAAGCTATCCAGGCGTTTAGCAAGGAACAAAAATGGAGTGTTGACAACCTGGTGTCATTGGGTATGAGTCATTTCCTGCCGGCCTTCGACAGCTTGTTACCACCCTTGTTATCTGACTTCAAATCGCTGCCGCAGGGTGATCCTTTTCGGGTGAAGCTGGCGGAACCCATGAAAGAACTGGTAAGCTGGGACAGGCATTCTTCCGTTACTTCAGTTGCTACAACACTGGCAGTGCTGTGGGGGTATGTGTTGTTATCCGATGCCGAAACAAACATGGTGGCATCAGAAAAATCCAGTAACCAGCTAGCATTGTTCAGCGAGCTTGTCCGTTCAACACCGCCTAGGCGCAGACTCGAAATGCTTAGCCAGGTGTTAGGCATTCTTGAAAAATTATTCGCTAACTGGCGGATACCCTGGGGAGAGGTTAACCGGTACCAAAAGATCTCCGGTGGTGTAAGTCATCAATTTGATGACAGGCAAAAAAGTTTAGCGGTAGGATTCGGGTCGGCGTTGTTTGGCTCCTTGCCTTCGTATGAAACAGATTGGACAAATACGAGGAAGGCTTACGGCGTAGCGGGTAATAGTTTTGTAGCAGTCGTGGAATTCGGAAAAAAACTGAAAGCAAGATCGATCATTCCCGGCGGGCAATCATTTGTGCGTGATCACAAACATTTTGCTGACCAGGCAGAACTATATGTGCAGGGAAAGTTTAAAGATATTTTCTTTTATAAAGAAGATGTTTTGAAGAATAAGGAAAGATCATACCATCCCGGCGATTGAATTCAAGCGTTTCAATTAAGATTATTGGGAATCTTCATCCAGGTTGATGAGCCCCGCTATTGGAGGCGATTCTTTCAGTCTTTTGCATTCTTCTGCTGAAATAGGCTTTTCTACAAAATCAATCACCTGTGTAAAAGCCTTGGCTTTATCCCGGTCGGCTTTGTCCACCGAAGAAGTCACCATCGCGAAAAATACATGGGCTGAGTAGGGCTTTTCACTGATGGCCTTTAGCATTTCCCAACCATTCATCACTGGCATATTGATGTCCAGTAACACAAGGTAGTTTTCGCCTTCCTTGAAATTCTTGTCCATGTAGTCCATCGCTTCCTGTCCGTCACAAAAGCTAAGTGGCTCAGGGGATAAAGCACTTTCGGTTACGGTTATGCGATGGAAGAAACGTACTGCTTTGTCATCATCAACTATCAGGGTTCTTACACTCATATTTATTTGCTGTTGATCTTCTCAGACTTTTTTACGATGTCGCGAATGATATTGTCAAGTTCATTGCCAGCGTCCAATACGTAATGTAACAATTCCTTTTCTGAATGTTGCCCTGTGCCCGTTTCAATGAGGTTGATAAAACCCATCATCCGGGCCAAGGGAGCCCGCACCACATGTGACTGCATCCAGGCAATTTCTTTCAACTGCGTATTCTGATCTTCTATTGCCTTGGTATGATTTCGTTGTTCGGTAACGTCCCGTTGAATGTATACCCAATGCGTAATTTCGCCAAGGTCATCCAGCACCGGTGACACCGAAAAGTTGAGCCAGAATTCTTCGCCTGTTTTTTTATAGCTAATCATTTCAACCTGGCAGGATTCCTTTGCCTCGAGCGCTTTATTCAAAGTGTCAATTTCATCCTGGCTGGTTTTTTCACCGTGCAAAATATCGGGCGACCTGTCCAGTAATTCCTCCTGGGTGTAACCCGTCATGCGGGTGAAGGCTTCGTTGGCGTAAACGATCTTTAGCCCGGAAGCTGTTTCCTGGGTTAACTCAGCAATGAGCACTGCGTCCGTGGTGTTGGTGATAACAGATTCCAGCAACTTCAGGCGAACATCTTCTTTTTTCTTTTGGGTAATGTCCTGCATCGCACCGATCATCCGGATGGCCTTACCCTGCTGATCGCGAATGATAATGGCTTTATCCTGTACAAAGGCATAGTCACCATTTGCCTTCATGTACTTGTACTCATCCGACCAATTTGGCTCATGGCTTTCAATTGCACGGTCCATACCAGACATCACTCTTTCGATATCGCTTGCGCAGATGTAGGCAGTATTAAGGTTGTAATTATTAGTAAGTGGATCGCGGGCATGGCCAAAGATCTTTTCGAAACCCTCGCCACAATAAATCGAATTGTTATTGAGGTCCCAATCCCAGATAGCATCCGAGGTTGCCTTGGTTACATATTCGTAGCGTTCCAGCAGTAATAATTTTTCTTCTGCGGCCCGCTGGTTTTCATTTTCAATGGTGCATTTTTCCAGCGCATTTTCAACCGCACTGGGTAGCCGCTGCAATCGATCTTTTAGAATATAATCGTCTGCACCATCCTTGATACACTGTACTGCAAAATCTTCGGAGATAGTTCCAGCCACCAGGATAAACGGCGCTGACAGATTTTGTTCTTTGAGATATGATTTGTAAATCCTCAGTGCCTCCGCAGAATTGAACTGGGGCATGGAGTGATCGGAAATAACGATGTCGGGTTTGAAATAGAGGATACCGCTGAGAAAATCTTTTTTAGTGTCCACTACCAGCGATGTAAAGTTGATCCCTCCATTTCTTAGTTCGAGCTGAATAAGATCAGCATCGTCTTCGGAATCCTCCAATAATAAAATTTTCAGTTGCTGGTCCATTTAGTTTAATTACATAGGTATTAAAAATCACGAGGTAAAGAACGTTCAGTTTGACAATTCTTCTCTTGTAAAACTAAGGTATATCATTATAGCGGAAACTGTACGCTTAATGTGCAACCTTTTCCGGGCGCTGATTCTAAATGCATCACCCCATCATGCATTTCCGCTCTTGTGTTGATATTCTGCAATCCTACACCGTTTACATCTTCCGAAAGATTAAATCCCACTCCGTCATCTTTAATCAAGAGTTCGATAAACTCGTCCGTTTGCTTCAGGGAGAACCAGGCATTTTCCGCGTTGGAATGAAGCAGAATGTTGTTTAGCTGTTCCTGCACAATTCTATAGATGCTTAATTTCAGGTTGTCGTTAGTGGTGTACTCATTGAAGCCATTCCACTCAGTGATGAAATTCATCTGCCGCTTTGGATGATGGTGGTCAATCAAGTTATTAAGTGAATCCAACAGGCCGATGACGCCCATAGTTGGGGGCATGATCACTTGTGAGATCTTCTTGATCTCATCGATCGCCATTAAAATGTACTTTTTGCTGCTAAGCATAAAATCCATCCTTTTTGCTTCATCGGAAATGGCGCAGTCGATGTATAAGTTTGAAGCGGCCAGTATCTGGTTAATGTTCTCCAGCAACTCATTGCCCATCTTACTTCTTTCTTTTTCCTGGGCGGTAATTACCGCACCGGTTTTTTCTTTCACCTTCAACTCTTTTTCTTTCTCCAGGTTAAGAGCAGATTCAATTTTTTTGAGTGACCCGATAATTGCAGAGGGTAATTGTTGAAGGCTATCTTTTAAAATGTAATCATGGGCGCCGGCCTTTAATATCGATACGGCGTATTCTTCAGAGATGTTTGCAGTTACCAGGATAAAGGGAATGGGCCGACCGGTTTGCAGGAAAAGATTTAGGGCTTCTTCTGAATTGAAAGAGGGAAGCGAGTGATCAGATAAAATTACGTCGGGGGTGAAGTCGTGCAACGCGTCCATATAAGTCTGCTTGTTGTCAACCACCATGATTTCTGCAGACAGGTTGGCCCGGTTTAACGTCAGCCTTACCAGGTCTGCATCTGTTTCCTCATCCTCCAGGTGCAATATTTTTATTTGATTAGTCATTCATTTTTCTTTGGTTTCAAAGCTTCGGTTCATTGAGCATTAGCCAGTAGAACCCGAGCTCGGCGACGGCATTTAAAAAATCTTCAAACACAACCGGCTTAACAATATAACTGTTTGCGCCAAGTTCATAACAAATCGCAAGGTCCGGATTTTCTTTCGAAGAAGTGAGTACTACGACCTGTATTTGTTTGGTTCGGCCGTCCGACTTTATCTTCCGCAGCACATCGATGCCACTCATTTTGGGCATTTTCAGATCCAGGAGGATCACTTTTGGAAAAGCGTCGAGTGGTCGGTCCGAAAATTCACCCTTCGAAAAAACGAAATCGATGGCTTGTACTCCATCCTTCAAACGGATCAGGTTATTAACGAGATTCTTTCGCTTCAGCGCCATGATGGTCAGGGAGGCATCATCGTCGTCGTCTTCCACAAGTAGTATTTCCACCGCGTGTTTATTCATTGCTGTTCTTTTATTTTCCGAGGGTAAAGAAAAAAGTGGCTCCCTGGTTTACGGCAGCTTCTGCCCAAACCTCGCCACGGTGTTTGCTGATAATTTTTTGTACGATCGCCAAACCTACGCCGGTTCCTTCAAATTCTTCCTGGCGGTGAAGCCGCTGAAACACACCGAAGAGCTTGTCATAATATGCCATGTCAAAGCCGGCTCCATTATCTTTTACAAAATAAGTTGTACCTCTTTTAGTTTCTGTAACCCCTATGAGCACCTCCGGTGACTCCTTTTTTGCTGAATACTTTATGGCGTTCAACAGTAAGTTCTCCATCACATGCCGGATGATCACACGATCAGCCAGTGCCGTTCCAAGATCCTGTACCACAATTTTATGGTGAAAGTTATTGAAGGTCTGGCTCAGCTCAAGCACTACTTCTTCAGCAACCGCAGTAAAGTTGATCTCCTCTTTTCTTACGGCAGCCTTGCCAAGCCGCGAAAACTCCAATAGGTCATCGATCAGTTGACCCATCTTTTTTGTATTGTGCATTACCCTGCCCAACATTCTCTTGCCTTCATCATCTAGCCCAGCGCTGTAATTTTCGTTCAGGAGTTGCGAGTACCCGTGGATTGCACGCAGCGGCGCCCGGAGATCATGGGATACCGAGTAAGAAAAAGATTCTAATTCTTTATTGGCCAAATTGAGTTCGCGGGTGCGCAACTGCACCCGTTGTTCGAGGTCGTTGTTGAGTATACGAATTCGTTCTTCTGCAATTTTCAATTCAGTAATGTCTGTAACCGTGCCCAGCATTTTAAAGGGATTTTCGACATTGTCCTGCATGATCTTGCCCGTTGCGATGATCCAGCGTACACTTTTGTTTTTTGTAAGAATGCGGGTTTCAACGTACAGGCTGCCACCGATTAATGAGTTTTCAAAAGCCTTTTGAACATTGGCGAGGTCGTCTGGATAGATGTGAGACAGGAAGTCCTTCATACCCCAATGTTCCTTCGGTTGGTCATATCCATAGATTTGGTCGTGCCGGGTATTGCGGACCGAAATGTCTTTCAACATGTCAAGCTCCCAGATGCCGATCTTCCCTGCTTCCAGGGCAATGTCCAGCCGCTGTTCCGCTTTTCTGCGTTCGGTAACGTCGATGCTCAATACAAGACGAGCAAGTTTGGTGTCAATGTTTAATTGGTGAGAACTTACCTGGACGTAAATGATGCTACGGTCTTTTTTGATGTGTTTCCAAACCCCGGATTGCATCACGCCGGTTATCGCTGAACGATCGAGTTGAAGGAAACGTTGTCTTTCATCTTCGGGCCGAATATCAACTGCGGTCATGGAGAGAAACTCTTCCCGTGAGTAACCATAATGAATAATGGCAGCCTCGTTTACATCAATGAATTGCAGGCCGGGGAGTTCGAGGACCCACATCGGCATGGGACTGTTTTCAAAAAGCTTGCGGTATTTTTTTTCGCTTATCTGGAGTTCTTCTGTGCGTTCAACTACTCTTTGTTCGAGTGACGTGTTCAACAATTTGATCTCTTCTTCGGCTTTTTTCCTTTCAGTAATATCCCGGGTAATTTTGGAGTAGCCGATGATCTTTCCATTGCTTTTCAGGGCCGTCATCACAACGTTCGCCCAAAAAAGAGAGCCATCTTTTTTTACTCTCCAACCCTCATCTTCAACGCGGCCCTCCCGGGCGACTATACCTAGTTCCTCCATAGGAAAATTACGATCGTTCGCTTCCGCGGTGTAGAATATTGAAAAGTTTTTTCCAAGGATCTCATCTTCTTCATACCCCATTATTTTTTGTGCCCCACCGTTCCAACTACTGATGTTTCCTTCCGGACTTAACATCATGATGGCATAGTCATAAACTTCACTTGTCAACAGGCGATACCTTTCCGTGCTTAGTCGTAAGGCCTCTTCGCCCTTCCGTTTTTCGGTTGCATCCCTGACGAAACCAATAAACAAAAAATCATCCGCGACTTCGATCGGGGCTGCCGTAAACTCAACTACCAACGTCGTCTTGTCTTTACGAATTACCTTTTGCAGAATGGTATTGTTAAGCGTCTGGCTTTGGCCGGTCTTCAAAAAATTTTTCATCTCTTCGATGAAACCTGCCTGCAATTCTTCCGGCACAACCACCTCGTTCAACACCTTTCCCGTGATCTCCTCTTTCGTCCATCCAAACATCTTTTCTGCTGCGGGGTTCCAGCGAACTACATTTCCTTTACTATTAATAACAACCACAGCATCTGGTGCATTGTTGAATATTGCTTCTACCTGCTCCTCACTGTTGCTCAGGTTCGTTTCTGCAAGCTTGCGGTATTCGATCTCTGCCTGCAACGCCTTCTGCGAGCGCAGCGAAAAGGCCAGTGGCAAATATCTGATGATGTAAAAAACGGTGATCCAGCTTAGTGCCCCTGTAACGAGTCGCACTAATGCATTCAACCGGTACATGGGATACCAAAATGAGATCGCGTCTAAAAAGTGGGTTGCTCCGCAGGCGAGGATAAATGCTGCGAACAGGAAATATAATTTTACAAATTCCGCATCGCTTTTACGAGAGATGTATTTGATGATAACCAAGGGAATGGTAAAATAGGCAGACCAGATAAGTAAGTCACTGATAATGTAAAGCCAGCCATGAAACTCGCTCCATTTGCCACAGTGCCACCTCGGCGGCCAATCAGCATAATCAAAAAGCTTCGTAAAGAATTCGATGACTTGATTCATTCTAACTGTTTAAAGCTTGGGTGAGTACGGGGCTTCTTTACTTGATGCTTTGGTATATCGTAAAGCTAAGCGGACATACGGGTCCTTCCAAATTTGTTCCCAAATTAACAACGAATGGTTTGATGCTGGCGTTTAAAAATCAAAACCTTCACCTTCGACTGTTCAATAGTTAAACGGGTCACCGTAAATTCCGCAATAAACCAGGGTCAGTTGCAGCGGCCTTCATAAACGTAATGTAAGCTGCATGTGTTCTCATTTCCGCAACAAAAATCGAATGTAAATCAAATTCATAAACAGAAATGTTGTCGTATGAATTCATCCGTAAAGGCAGGTGGAGATCAATTGCGTATTGTGCGTTTCGCAAAAGACGCGGTTTAAGAAAACCAAGGAAAGGCCTTGTAAATAAACGGTAGGCGGAAGCAGAAATCGCTATGGGTTCAAACGCTCGATGTGCGAACGGAAAGTATCCTTCGCGGTGCTGGTCTTTGCGAGCTCAAGAGCTGTTTCAAAATAAGAACGTGATTTTACTGGATCGATCTCTTTGTATAGTTCTCCTAATAAGGCATGGTAATATTGGTTATCCTTTAAACCGAGTTTTTCTGTTTCCAGTATTGCGACTTGATTGCCTTTAACTTTCGACAAGGCATAGCTCCTGTTTAACGCTGCAACGGGAGAGTAGCGAATTTGTAATAGCTGGTTAAACAGGTGAAGGATATTTTCCCATTTGTTTAAACTGTCTTCCTTTATAGTATGCCAGAACGCGATGCCGGCTTCCAGGTGATAAGTTGACAGATGCTTGCCCTGTGCAGCAAGATTCAGATGATACCCACCTTTGGAAATGAGTTGCCTGTCCCAAAGCGAAGTATCCTGGTCACGGTACAATATAATTTCTCCTTCTCTGCTTCTTCTTGCACCAAGCCTCGATGCCTGGAAGCACATGAGTGAATACAATGCATGAACGATGGGTAAATTAGTTGCCTCAAGTTCTACTAACTGGTAACACAAGCGCATCGCTTCTGCACATAGGCTGCTGCGCACCACTTCATCATTTGATTCTGATTGGTATCCCTCATTAAAAATTAGATATAAAACGGTCAGAACCGGTTCAATGCGTTGGTTTATTTCAACGATCGTCAGCACATCGAATTGCAGATTTGCCTGGCGCAATTTTCCTTTTCCACGCGAAAGCCTCTTGTTGATTGTTTCTTTATTGGTTAAGAAGGCGGCAGCAATTTCTTCAATACCAAACCCGCAAAGTATCCGCAAGGCAAGCGCAACCTGGGCGTCTGCGGGAATGGACGGTTCGCAAATTGCAAACATCATCCTTAATTGGCTGTCGCGAATATTTCCGGGAGACCAGTCGATATCTGGCACCACGGCTTCGGTAAAGCCGGCAGCCAAAGTCGGACTTACTTTATCTCTAAATAATTTGGATCGTCTTAAATGGTTAAGGGCTTTGTGCCGGGCGACGGTATGCAGCCAGGCGGCGGGGTTTTCCGGAAGTCCCTTATAAGGCCAGCTTTCCTGTGCAGCCAGGAAAGTTTCACTCGCGATATCTTCCGCAAATTCTATGATGTCAAATCCAAAACGGTTGCAAAGAACGGCGGTTATTTTTTGAAATTCCGTTCTGAATAAATGAGGGATCAGTTCCGGTGGTTTCATAATTAAAAAAAATTGCCCAGACAAATCATGCCCGGGCATTGATGATTAATGTGTACCGTCTTTCTTCGAAATTTTACGCACTTCGACTGTGTTACCTTCTCCCTGTAAAACAGGACAGCCTTTGGCAAAGGCCACTGCTTCGTCCAAGGATTCAGCCTTCACGTGCATGAAACCACCAATGGTTTCCTTAATGTCTCCGAAAGGTCCGTCGGTCACCAGTTTGTCCGACTGCACAACGCGGGCTTCTGAGAAGGGCAAGCCTGTGCCGCCAACAAACTTATTTTGCGCCGCAATACTTCCTATCCAATCCATGGTTTGTTTCATCCAGGTTTCCATTTGTTCCGGTGAAGCGATCTTGGTGCCATCTTCGTGACGCATGATCAATAAAAATTCATCCATAATCTGTTTTTTTAAAAGTTTCAAATTTGTGTCTGCCTGGTAACACTTAAGCCGAACCAAATGGGACAACTTGCCCAATATTTTTGTTATTCGAGCCCAAATTTTTCTTAACAGCTTGTTGAAGTGGTTGAAATGCTTCCAACATTTAATTACTGATTTGTCACCAGGACAACCAGGTTCTTGCTGAGGCAAATGGAAGAGTGCTACAACTCTTGCACCGGTCGCTCAAACTCTTTGCGGCTGATCCTTTAACTTTAACGCGGAAACCGCATTGCGCCATCAAGATTCATTATAATGAAGATATCCTATCTCATATTCATCAGTATATTTTTCATCCTTACCCTCTTTTCTATTACCACTTATGTCAATTACAACCAGTCTGAAAAAGTTCGGGAAAATGCCCGGTTCGCTTCTCTTTCCACAAATTATGTGCGACAGACGAATCTCCTCCAGAGAAATATTTTAGAGATAGAACGCATCTTGCGGGGCTACTTTTTAACTGGCGAAAATTACCTACTCCAGTCCTATAACACGATCGTTTCCGAAAACCCCAATCTTTTTCTCGAGCTGAAAAATCTTTCGGCTGCTAACAATATTCAAATTACCCGGATCACGGCCATCAGCGATTTGTACGATCAATGGATCAGTCAGTACCAGGATTCCATTTCAGTGCAGGAGCGGCTGGCTGATTCAGTGCTGCTGGCGCGGTCTCCCGTTCCTGGCCGAATTTCCAGTCTTAATCAATCAAGCAGGCAGGAAGAGATCTTCGACAAAATGCAGGAAGGTTTTTCGGAGCTGCGAAACTCTGAGTATGAGAACCGGGAAATAAAAAGGAAAATTCTTGAAGATTCGGAATACCAAACCAAGGTAATCTCCTTTTCGCTTACGGCCTTATCCATTGTCATCGGCTTCATCGTGGCCTACTTGCTCGCACGGCACATCTCCAGGAGAATAAAAACGATGGTGACTATGGCGGACAGCATCGCGAAAGGAAATTACAAGGCCCAGGTCGCCAATACGGGTATGGACGAACTTGGAGAGCTTTCTCATTCACTAAACCACATGGCGGAAACCCTGGCTGAGAACATCTCGCAGCACCAGCGCAAGAACCGGGAATTGGACCAGTTTGCGCACATTGTGTCTCATGATCTAAAAGCACCACTTCGCGGGATAGACAATGTAGTGACCTGGATCGAAGAAGACCATGGCAAAGAATTGCCAAATAAGGTCAACGAATATCTCGGGCTGATAAAAGGGCGAATTGTGCGCCTGGAAAACCTGATTCAAGGCATCTTATCCTATGCCCTGATCGGAAAGGAAGTACAACCAAAGGAGAAAGTGATGCTCCAGGACCTGGTGGAAGAGATATTTGAAAGCCTGCCGGTAAAACCGGGCTTAAGGCTGGAAACTCCTGTGCCATTGCCAATCCTAACGACCAACAAACTCCCGCTGAGCCAGGTTTTAACCAACCTCGTCAGCAATAGCGTGAAGTATCACGATAAGGATTCGGGGTTTATTAGGATCCACTGCACTGATAAAACAGATCATTTTTTATTCTCAGTTGAGGATAATGGTCCGGGAATTGCTGCTATTTACCACGATAAAATTTTTGTTATTTTCCAAACACTCCAGGATCGCGACAGTTTTGAGAGCACCGGGGTAGGACTGGCGATCGTAAAAAAGATCCTCGATGATCGAAAAGAAAAGATCACAGTAACATCAAAACCCGGGGAAGGCGTTCAATTTGAATTTACCTGGGGCAAATAAGCAAGTATGAAGGTGGTGAACATTTTGTTGGTTGACGATGACTACGTAGATGCAATGGATATCAAACGTAACCTTGACAAAACTCAAATTCTCTACAAACTGGACATAAAGAAGAATGGCGAAGAGGCCGTTCAGTTTTTAGAAGACTCCAGCAAAACCACTCAAACCTCCCTTCCTGACGTAGTACTGGTAGACATAAATATGCCGCGGATGAACGGGATAGAATTTTTAGGCGCAGTTCGGGGCAACCCTAAATGGCAACACTTAAAATGTTTTATGGTTACAACCTCTGGCGAACTCGTAGATAAACAGGCTGTAAAACAACTTGGAGTTTCAGGGTACATCGAAAAACCTCTCAAGCTTACAAACCCAACATCAATGGATGGCTTCAATCTCATGATCGATCTGATGAATGCCTAATCAACTAGTTTTCTTTCTTCTGGGGAATTTCCTCCACACAGGTTTGTGTTTCTTTGACCGTTATCAATCTAATGTAAAATAATTGAGCCGCTAAAAAGGGCATGGATATTTCTATATAGATCGTGTTGGAACCGACATCTGCTGTACATTTATCTCCTCAGCAGATTCGTCCCGGATATGACAAGTAGTAAATTTCTGAAGAAGGCGGGCAAAATTGTGCTGTACATATCCCTTATCGTACTGGTATTGCTCGTTGGTTCCATTATTTTTATCCAGACCTCCAGCGGCAAAAAATTTGTCCGCAACCGCGTTCAAAGCTTTCTCCAAAAAAAATTAAATACAACGGTTGCCATTGGGTCTGTTGATTATTCTTTTCCAAAATGGTTGGAATTACAAAAAGTGTACGTTGAGGATCGCCAGAAGGATACCCTGCTCTATGGCAGGAAAATGTCGGTCGACCTCGACATGATTAAGTTGCTGAGTGGAGAGGTTGATATCCAAAAGGTGGAATTACACCAGATCCAGGCACACCTTAGCCGGACGGCGACTGACTCCAATTTCAATTTTCAATTTATAATCGACGCATTTCTTCCGAAGGAAGACCTCCCTGTGGCTGCCGATACAACCTCCTTAGCACTTACATTAAAACGCTTGATTCTCCAGGAGGTGTCCTTGCGATTCAACGACAAGTATGCCGGTAATGCGTTCACATCCGCGATCGGGCATCTCGAGCTCACCATGAACAAATTTCAGCCCGACAAATGGTTGTATGACATTGCCTCCTTGAAAGCAAGCAACCTCAACTTCATCATGCACATGACTGAGCCTGGAACAAAGCTGCCGGGGTCAGAAGCTGTTGTCGCCTCTTACTACCCGGTACGGGTAAACGCGGGTGCGGCTGAATTTAAGGATGTGAATGTGGCTATCGACGACCATGTTTCGGGTATGAAATATTCAAACTATTTCCGTTTGTTGTCTGGCAATGGCCTGGCTGTCGATTTGGAAAAGCAATATGTAGGGCTAAGAGACATTAGCCTCGAAAGCTCGATGGTGAACTTTGAAGCAGGAAAACGAGCCCAGTTTCCAGCAGATACTTCCAAAGTCCTTTGGACAGTTGAAGCCGGCAAAATTTCCCTTAAAGGCAATGACTTTAGATATGATGACAACGAGCAAAAGCGAACCGGGGGACTTGACTATGCGCATATCAACTCGAGCGGGGTCAATCTTAACGCCGAAAATTTTTTCTATTCAGCAGACAGTACTTCTACATCACTCCGGCAATTTAGTTTCGTTGACAAAGGAGGGTTCAGACTGGATACAGCAAAGGCCCAGATTCGCTTTACAAATCAATCAATCATAGCTGAAGAACTTTATGTTAAAACACCCGGAAGCGTTGTGCGGGATAATCTTCGGCTCAAGTTTGCAGACCTTACTTCCATGCTTTCCCGTCCCGGGTCTACCGAAGTTAATGCCCGCATGGTAAAGAGCACGATCGCCATTGATGATCTGTATGCTGTGGCACCTTTGACCAGGCAGTATCTTGACCCGGCAAAATTCCGGCACACAAGTTTTCATCTCAATACCGAGTTAACTGGCACCTTGGAAAAACTTTATATTCCATACCTGCAGTTTGCCGGACTAAGCGGAACCAGGATCAATGGTCGGGGAACCATTTATAATGTTACAGACCCAAAAAAACTTTCCTACGACATCACCCTTTTCAACAGTTCAATTCCGCGGCAGGATATGGCGAGGTTCGTACCGGCATCAAACCAGGAACTGCTGGCAAGCCTGCCCAAAAATATGCGCCTTGGCGGCCGATTGAAGGGTGATCTTCAATCGCTCAATTCATCGCCAACAATACAAAGTGACCAGTTCGACTTTGACGGAGATATTGGGATCTCCAATTTTTCAAATCCGGCGAAACTCGCATATGATATTCGCGTGAAGAACACGAGAATTCAAAAAGCATTTTTGTTTTCCATCATTGATCCCAAAATGATCCCCGCGAATATCCGGCTTCCGGAAACAATCATCGCTACTGGCACGCTTTCGGGAAACATGAATGAAGTGAAGACCAACCTCAAAACGGGCGGCAGCTATGGACAATTAGCTGCAAACGGATTTGTAAAAAATTTCAAAGATCCCGAACGAGCAGTTTACGACCTGCAATTGGGAGGGAAGGAATTCGCTATCGGCAGTTTGATCAGGCAAGATTCCTTGTTTGATAAGATCAGTTTTAAAGCCCTTGTGCGGGGAACAGGATACAATTACAGAACCATGCGGGGAACGATGAGCGGTGATATCGCGAGCGTTGATTATAACAATTACAAATACAAAAATATTAGCTTAAACGCCCGTTTTGATAAAGGTCAAATTGAAAGTAGTGGCAGGATCGAGGACAGCAGCTTGAGATTTACCTACCTGGCTTCTGCTAATGTAAATGCTGCTTACCCAATAATTTCCGGCTCATTCCAATTGGATACCCTCATGCTGAAGAACCTGCATTTCTTCAATGACACCATGAATGTATCGCTCAGTGGAACCCTGCGGGCAGAGAACCTCGATCCACATAACTTAAACGTATACGCGCAATTTGACTCGGGCAGAGTTTTTTATAAAAGCCGAACCTTCGTGTTGGATTCCATTAAGGCGTTTGCCGAAACGGTTAACCAACAAACCACGGCAAGAATTCGTTCAGCGTTTTTAGATGCTGACGCGAATGGGCATTTTGCTTATAACACCATCGGCCCGGCGATCATTCAATACATTGATCAGTACTACAATATTTCAGATTCCATCAAAACGGATAATGCCAATCAACAAATCGCCTTTAACGGGGTAATAAAAAAACATCCATTGGTGTTAGACCTCATCCCTGGCTTGAACAACTTTGAGAACATTCTTTTTAAAGGCGGCTACTCATCAGATTATGGCGATAGCGCGTTGAACCTTTCGGTCACCACACCCTTTGTGCATTACGACACAAAATCGATTCGTAATATTTCACTGAACCTGAATGCCCGAAACGGCCACCTTGAATACGGTGCTTCTTTTGATACCTTGAATCTTGGCAAGACTACCTTGTTCAAGACTTCGCTTCGTGGTGCCGTGGCAAACGATACCATTGCACTTATTGCAGAAGCATTTGATGATAAAAATGTTCCCAGATACATTGCCGGCGGAACCTTATTTTCAAAAGATAAAATGTTCTCGTTGGCGATCAGCGACAGTATGCTATTGAACTACCAGCGTTGGAACGTGTCACCACGGAACAACATCAATTATTCCCGCCTTGGAATATTAGTGACTGATTTTGTATTGACGAATGATTCCGCAAGCATCAGTGCAAACAGTCAGCAGAAGATGCCCAATAGCCCCATCGATATCGTAATTAATAATTTCGATATCCGTGATGTTACAACCGCCCTCAACCAGGATACTTTGCTCGCTGAAGGACTTGTAAATGCCCGGATCAATGTTAGCGAGTTTAATAAAAAACTTCCTGCGTTTACAGGCACCGCCTCCGTAAAAGAGTTGAAAGTGATGCAGTCTTTAGTCGGCAATATTGACTTTTCCGCTTCCCGCCAAAGTGAGAATACCATTACTGGAAAAATTCATCTTTCTGAAAACGACAATGATGTAACGCTGAACGGCAATTATTACCTGAATAATGACGCACAGCAATTCGATGCGACACTGGATGTGAAGAAACTTTCGCTGGCGACCTTGCAGGGTTTCTCTAATGGTTACATGACCAGGGCTTCCGGAGCTCTCTCGGGTTTGTTAGATCTAAAGGGCAAGGTGGCGCTTCCTGAATGGAAAGGGGAACTGAGATTTGATAGTGCAAAATTTACGGTAGCCCGGTTTGGAACCACCTATTTAATGAACAAGGAAAACATCGTTTTTGACTATCCTTCAATCAGCTTTAAAGATTTTACTGTCCGCGATAGCCTCAACAATCCCTTCATCGTAAATGGAAACATTCGCTCCCGTAACCTTTTCGAATACGACCTGGCGCTTGATCTTAATTCGCGTGACTTCACCCTGATAAATGCTCCAAAGGCCATCAATAACCTCCTCTATGGATTCGCTGCCTTGGATGTGAACGTGTCAGTCTCGGGTACCTCGGAACTGCCGAATATTGAAGGCGATGTGTATGTAAATGAGAAGAGTGACCTGACCATGGTCCTCCCGGAAAAAAACATTGATAAGGATGCGGCGAGGTCGCTCGTTCGGTTTATTGATCGTGATACGTTCGCGTTGCCTGAAACACGCGAGTTCCGTCCTACCTCGGCACCGGTTGTCAATTTCGCCCGGTTTGTAAATTATAATTTGAACCTCCAGATTGACAAGGAAGCAGCCTTAACCATCATCATTGATCCGTCAACAGGAGATGAATTAAAAGTACAAGGTGACGCCAGTTTGAATGCAGGTGTTGATCCTGGTGGAAATATTATTCTAGCGGGAGATTATTTGCTTAACAGCGGGTATTATGTTTTGAATTACCAGTTTTTAAGTAAACGATTTGAGCTGATCAAAGGAAGCGCCATCAGTTTTGCCGGTGAACCAATGGATGCGCAAATAGATATGACGGCTCAATATATCGCCAATACCTCACCCAAGGAATTATTGGGCAACGAGGTTGGATCAGTTGATCCAAAATTTGCCTATTCCTTCAATCAAAAAATTCCGTTCAGGGTTATCCTTCTTATGAAAGGTTCATTGAAACGGCCCTCCATAAGTTTTGACATTCAACTCCCTGAAGAAGGAGCCATCAGCAGTAACCTTCGAACAACAATCGATAACAAACTTGTGCAGTTACGTGAAGACGTTGCTGCCACAAATAAGCAGGTATTCGCCTTGTTAGCGCTGGGCCGTTTTGTCGGCGAACAGAGCACAGATTTCTTTAAAGGTAGCGGTGGGGGGTTCAATGACCTGGCGCGGGAGAGTGTAAGTAAATTTCTTTCGGCAGCCCTGGACCAGATCGCTTCGGATCTTTTTAAGGGGATCAACATCGACCTCAATTTAAACTCCTATAAAGATTTCACCACAAGCACCGGAACCCAACGTACCGACCTGAATGTGGAAGTTTCAAAGAACTTTTTAAATGATCGTCTAAACGTTACCGTTGGCAAAAATTTCGGCATCGAAGGACAGGATGGGTCTGCTAAGGCCGCCCAACAAAAAGGCAGTCGTTTCCTGCCGGATGTAACGGTCAACTACAAATTGTCGAAAGATGGAAAATACAGGCTTCGTGCGTATAACAAAAACCAGTTTGAAGTGATACTGGATGGTTACATTGTTGAAACGGGTATCGGGTTTATCGTTACTATGGACTACGATAAATTCCAGGAATTATTTGTAAAGAAAAAGGAAGAAAAAAAATAAATGGGCAGGCTGCTTTTATATGGTGTGATGTTGATTGCAATCTTTAGTAGTTGCAGTGTCCGTCGTTTTTTACCTGAAGGGGAACGGTTATATCGTGGGCCGTCCATTGAGGTAGAGCGAATGTCCAACACTAAGACTTCCGAAAGGCAAATACGTAAGCAACTGAACCTCGCGGTACGTCCGAAAGCCAACAAGTTTTTTTTAGGCCAGCCATATAAAGTTTGGTGGTGGTATGTTATCGGGGAACCGAAACGCGAGAAAGGCATCAAGGCTTTTTTTCGAAATAAGTTGGGAGCACCACCCGTGCTCAGCAGCAAAATAAATGCAAAAAATACGGCAGAAAATATGCAGGCCTTCCTGGAAAACAGGGGACATTTTCACTCCACTGTTACCGGTGATACAATAAACGAAAGTTACTTCGTGAAGGCAGTTTACAAAGCGAAAGTATACCCGGAGTATACCATTAAGGATGTTATTTGGGTCAGCGATAGTTCGGACCTGATGAAGCAATTACAGCGAAGACAACGGCGGGGCATTTTGAAAACTGGAAACCCTTACCGCCTGAGTGATATCGAGGCGGAGACTGACCGACTGGATGCCTACATAAAAACCCGCGGTTATTATTATTTCAACCCAACATATATCATGGCCTATGCCGATAGTACCATCGGGAATAACCAGGTCAACATCTATCTTAATATCAAGCAGACAACCCCGGAAAATGCGAGGCATGCATATAAGATCAATCACATTATGTTGTTTCCAAATTACACCTTGTTGCTTCCGCCTCCGGACACGAGCAAATTGGGAACTTTTAATTATGATAATTTATTGATCCGTGACACGGTTTATAAATTCAAACCGGCCATGTTTAAAAAAGTGATCACTTACCGCCCGGGACAATTATATAACAGCCGTGACCAGAACACGACCTTGAACCGGTTAATTAACCTGGGCACTTTTAAGTTTGTCAAAAACAGGTATGAGCAGGTGCGGGACAGTGCAGATCCTTATCGGCTAAACGTTTATTACTATTTAACGCCGGCGAAAAAGAAATCCTTGCAAGGAGAGATCGACGCGTTCTCAAAAGAGAATAAATATGTAGGCACGCAATTGAGTTTGAACTGGCGAAACCGCAATGCATTTCGCGGTGCCGAGTTGCTGGCCTTTCGGGCCTATGGAGGGCTTGAACTTTCTTTTTCTGACACCTTGAAAAACTCCAACAATTTTCGTCTTGGTGGAGAAGCTTCGCTGACGGTTCCAAGGTATATTGTCCCTTTTTTTAAGATCAGGGAAAGCAATTTATACCCGCCCCGGACAAGGCTACTACTTGGGTATGAATTTTTCAAAAAACAACTTTATTACACCAAGAATATTTTCCGGTTTCAATACGAATTCAACTGGAGGGAAAGCAGCAACAAGGAACACTTCCTGGCGCCGCTTGCCGTTGCCTTTATCAATGCTGCTAATGTAACGGACAGTTTCCGCAAACAAGCATTGTTCAACCCCTCACTCCTAACGAATATTCAGTCGGAGATCATCATGGGTACTTACTATAACTACACCTTCAATACCGCGAACCCATTTGCGAGGAGGCAATGGTATTTCAGGGGTGGGCTCGATTTTGCAGGTAATCTTGCCGGGCTTGTTAGTGGCGCCCGTACCCCCAGGCAGATGGAAATATTCAATACGCCCTTTGCCCAGTTCGTAAAAGCAGACGTCGATCTACGCTACCAAATCAAACTGCGCAACAAATGGGATTGGGCGAGCAGGTTCCAGGTTGGTATTGGCCTGCCATATCATAATTCCAATGCGCTGCCTTTTTCGAAACAATACATTATTGGAGGGTCAGCTACGCTACGCGGCTTCCGCAGTCGCCAGATAGGACCAGGATCCTATTTGCCTACGGCTGCGGATCAACGATATTTCCAGGTGATTGGTGGAGATTACCGGCTGCAATTAAATACCGAGGTTCGAATTCCACTGGTGGCTAAATTAAGTGGTGCAGTGTTTTTAGACATCGGAAATATCTGGACGAAGGATACCCTGTTATTTGGAAAAGCCGGGCAGTTGAAAAAAGATTTTTATAAAGAATTGGCAATCGCCTCAGGCGCAGGACTTCGCTTTGATGCTGGAGTTATTTTGCTAAGGGTGGATATTGGGATTCCTTTACGGAAGCCCTTCTACCCCGAGAAGGAAAGGTGGGTAATAAATAAAATAGCCCTGGGAGATAAAGCCTGGCGCCAGGAAAATTTTATCGTGAACATTGCCCTCGGATATCCATTTTAAAATAATTGTATAACAGTCTCCGTATCGGCTGAATCATCTCAAAAAATACCAATGAAAAATGCCATCAAAATAGTAATAATTCTCGTGATCGTAGGAGCAGCGGGCGGCTTTGTGTACTGGCAAAACAATAAGAAAAGCATCATCAAAAATTCCATCGATAAAGCACTTACAAAAAAGACAGACAGCCTCTATTTTCTACAATATGATAGCTCCGTTATCGACGAGATCAACGGTAATGTGGCTTTTTACAATGTAGTGCTTCAGTCAGATTCTGTTCAAAAGCAGTTACTCAAAAAAACGGATAGTTTACCATCAACCTTGTTTAATATTCGCGTTGGCAAAGTGGCCGCTAGTGGCATTGATGTAGCCGGCCTGCTAAAACAACAAAATGTAGCTGCGAAAAAAATTCTCTTGTCAAAGCCCGTGATCAGCATCATCAATACAGGAGAAGAAACCGCAAAGCCCTACACCCGGGGTGATACATTAGAGTTATATCAAAAAATACTGGGAAAGTTCAATAGCATCAAAGCGGATACGATCCAGGTGAGCAATGGCAGCGTTTTTATCACCAACAAAGCGGGTGTACCCCAAACCACCCTGGAGAATATCAATATTACCCTCTACAAATTTTTGATCGACAGTACTAAAGATTATGAAAGTATCATCAGCTATTTTGTAAAGGATGTGCGTGCGACAGTTGACAATATACAACTGCCGTCCTCTGACAAGAAGCTCCGGATAAACCTGGAGAAAATCGATTACGATGCTGCCAAAAGAACCTTGAACGTTGGCTCACTCCGGCAGTATAAGGAAAAAGATATGGATCCAATTATCAACCTGGCGAACATTCGGGTAACTGAATTAAACACAGATGCTTTTATCTTACAGCAACGCCTGATAGCCGGCGCAATTTCCTGTGATGGCGGACTAGTCACGATCTATCAATCGAATAAACCGGGTAAATCAAAAACCACCGAAAAAGCAATTGAACTATCGTCCGACCTTATTGATCAAATACAGTTTTCTTCCATCAAACTTGGCAAAACGAACCTCGTTATTTTAAACCAGGCGCAGCCGAATGCAAAGCCTTTCACTCTGAAAAACCTGAAGTTTGCTGTTTTAAAACCACTGCAGATAACAGAAGGTACGACCCTCAATAACCTGGTCAATAATGCCCAGTGGGAACTGTCAGCAGACGGATTTTCACTTGATTCTAAAAACGGCGTTTACCGGATGTCGCTGGGTAATTTCAATATTAATAATTTGAATGGTACTGCTGTCATTGACCATTTTTCAATGAAGCCTTTGTTAAGTGAAGCTGCTTTCGTGAAAAAAAGCGGTGTTTCGAAAGACCTTTTCAATTTTAAGTTTGGAAATATCCGGCTGAGCGGTTTAAACATAAAAAGGTTATTAGGAAGTAGTGAATTGGAAGTTGATAACGTCCGCTTTCAGCCTGACATCAAAATTTTCAATGACAAAACCCTCCCTGGAGAGGGAATTTCGAAGGTTGGAAAATACCCTCACCAGTCTATTGTAAAACTTGATGTTGGTCTATTCATCAAAACTGTGACGCTAGAAAAAGGAAAACTTTCCTACCGGGAGCGGGGACTAAAATCCGGTAAAATCGGGAATGTTTTTTTTACAGACCTAAATGCCTCAGTTTCAAACGTCACTAATCTTCCCTCAAAAATAAAAGCCGATCCTATTATGAGAGTGAGTGCTTCTGCAAAGTTCCTGGGCCTGGGAAAACTGTCTTCAAAATGGGAGTTGCCGTTGAATACGACTAATGGCGCTTTCCATATCGAGGGCGGATTAGGAGAGTTGAATGGTGAAGACCTGAACCAACTTATTGAACCTCTCGGCATGGCATCCATCAAAAAAGGCACAATTGACAAAGTATCGTTCAGCATGAATGGATCAAACACTAAAGCTGACGGAGAGGTCCTCTTTTTATACCATGACCTTAAAATTAATTTGCTTAAGCAAACGGATGATGACATCCTGAAGAAAAAAGGATTGGTGAGCCTGTTGGCCAACACATTGATAAAAAACAAGAACACTGATCCCGGAAACCGAAAGTCGGTCACATATGAGCGGGATGTCTATCGTTCTTTTTTTAACCTTGTTTGGAAAACCATTTACACAGGCGTTAAGGGCACCGCAATCGGAAAAAAATGACCCCCAAATTTTCACCGGGAAAGGAGGGTAGAATAAGTGTCATTTTAACGTTTAAAAAACAACCCGGGGTAAATGGGTATTTCTTACACGATAATTGTTGAATTTTCGGACCGAAAATTGGACAAATCTTGTCTTCTTTCTTCCCATCGGTAAAAATAATTTATAAAATGTTAATTTTTTTTCGGGACGTTAATCCACTGGTTTTCAAGATATATGGAGGAATAATATACACAGCAAACCTTTCCGCAAACAATTCCGCAATCGTTTGCGGAAAAAATCCTTTTTTTTTGCCATTTTACAACTAAAACTGAGATAACTTCAAGACCTGAAATGAATCAAGGTTCACCACTTTGAATAAGTCTCAGATAAAATAGTATTAGTTTTCTAGAAGTTCACTTTTACTACCAATCATTTAAAATAAAACCAAACGATTATGCTTCTTGCTATGATGAGAAAGTCTGCTATGCTTTTGCTGGCAGTTTTTGGGTTTACTGCATTTGCGCTAGCCCAAACGCAAACTGTTACTGGTACAGTAACAGACAAGAAGGGAGAGCCTCTCCCCGGTGTTACCGTTACAATTAAAGGTTCAACTACAGCCACATCCACCAATGCACAGGGGGTCTTCAGTTTAAGCAACGTTGCTTCTGATGCCGTTTTGGTATTTTCAGGTGTTGGTGTTACTTCCCGCGAAGAAAGTGTGGGAGGAAAATCGAGCCTTACCATCGATGTTGAAACCAGCGTAGGCAACCTAAACGAGGTTGTTGTCGTTGGGTATGGTACGGCACGCCGGAAAGACCTTACGGGTTCGGTGTCCACTGTGTCAGCAAAAGATTTTAATAAAGGTACCTACACCTCGCCTGACCAGTTAATTCAGGGTAAGGCTGCAGGGGTGTTAGTGATCAATAATACAGGACAACCGGGCGGTGCAACAACCGTTAGGATCCGTGGTGCTTCTTCTATAAGGTCTGGTAACCAACCATTATTTGTTATTGATGGAGTTCCTTTGTCTGGTGGTTCTGCTCGTCCAGGAGGTAGCGGCGGACAGTTTGGTAGTGATGGAGGTAACCCCCTCACTTATATAAATCCTAATGATATTGCCAATATCGAAATTTTGAAAGATGCATCTGCAACCGCTATTTATGGTTCAAGAGGAGCTAACGGGGTTGTGTTGATTACAACTAAGCGTGGAAAATCAGGTGCTCCATCAGTGGATGCAAGTATCTCTTCCAGCGTGTCGAGTCTTTTGAAAAGATTGGAGGTTTTGAATGCAAGTGAGTATGTAAAAGCACTTGGTGATTACGGTTTACCAACTTCAGTATCTTCAACTGCTACACCAACAGCTAATTATGGTGCAGACGTAGATGCTTTTGACGCGATAACCCGTGCAGCTATCACGCAGAATTATAATGTTGCAGTTGGAGGTGGTACAGAAGACGGTCGCTACCGTATCTCTGCCGGATACCTTGATCAAAAAGGAATTATTGAAACTTCTGAACTTAGGAAGTTTACAGCTAACCTGACAAGTAATTTCAAATTTTTGCCAAGCAAAAAATTAGGACTTGATATCAATGTTTTAGTAACCCAAACGAACGAGCGCGTCGCACCAATTTCTCAGTTCGTAGGTTTTGAAGGGAATTTGATCTCCCAGGCGCTACAGTGGAATCCCACACATGAATTGATTAAACCTGGTACCGATTCGGCATGGATTGATCCACGTGTTGGAGCAACCACCATCAACCCGTTGGCCCAGTTGAATTATTTTAATGATAAAGCCACTGTTAATACTATTATCGCCAGTATTTCTCCTTCCTATAAAATAACCAATGCGTTGGAGTACAAATTTATATACAGTGTTAACCGGCAGGTTGGGATAAGAAGAGGACAGGTAAACAGGTTGTTGAATGCCCAGGGTATTGAGAACAGAGGCGTTGCCTTCGTTAATAACCAGGAACAAACAAACACCCAGGTTACAAATACCCTCAACTTTAATAAGAAACTTTCCTCATCATTCAACTTGAATGCGGTGGCTGGTCACGAGTGGTTAATATATGATTCAAAAGGAAATGGAGCTGCAGTTCAGGATTTCACTAATATAGGACTGGATTACTATAACTATCTACAATACTCTACGCAAGCTAGTCGTGGCTTAAGTTCTTTTGCTTCTCCAACAACTGAACTTCAGTCGTACTTTGCCCGCGCAATTATTAATTATAAAGAAAAATACCTGATCACCGGTACTTTCAGGGCAGATGGCTCTACGCGTTTTGGTGCAAATAATAAATATGGTTACTTCCCTTCAGTAGGTGTGGCCTGGAATGCTTCGCAGGAAGAATTTCTATCTAGCAGCAGCGTTTTCAGCAATTTGAAAGTTCGTGCGAGCTGGGGTAAAACAGGTAACCAGGAATTTCCTTCAGGTGCTTCTTTGAACAGGTTTGGTTTGGGTCAGCAATCTATTTCCCAATCTAACTATGGTAACGAAGATCTGAAATGGGAAACTTCTACCACGATCAACGCTGGTATTGATTTCAGCGTTTTCAATGATAGGATAACGGGTTCAGTGGATTATTTCAATAAAAA
>JAURWD010000238.1 GCA_030655145.1 Ferruginibacter sp. | reverse complement strand
TACTTCTCTCAAAAACTGCGGGAAATTGATGAGCTAAATAAAGCAGGCAAAAAAGTGATCAACCTCGGTATAGGAAGTCCTGATCTGCCACCGCATCCCGACGTTATCCGCGTACTGCACGAAGAAGCCTTGAAACCCAATACGCATGCTTACCAGAATTATAAAGGCAGTCCTGTTCTGCGGAATGCCATTGCGGCCTGGTACAAAAAATGGTATGCTGTTGAAATCGATCCGGCCACAGAAGTACTTCCGCTAATGGGAAGCAAAGAAGGGATTATGCATATATGTATGACCTACTTAAATCCGGGCGACAAAGTGTTGATCCCAAACCCCGGGTATCCTACCTATCGCAGCGCTGCGAAAATTGCAGGAGCAGTGATAGTTGAATACAACCTGTCGAAAGAAGCAAACTGGTTCCCGGATTTTGAAGCCATTGAACAGGCTGGACTGGACGGCGTCAAATTAATGTTTGTCAATTACCCGCAGATGCCGACTGGTCAATTAGCCACAGAAGATATGTTTGTGCAATTGATTTCGTTTGCAAGAAAACATTCAATCTTACTGATTCATGACAATCCATATAGTTTCATTTTAAATGATCAGCCTCTCAGCATCCTTAAAATTGAAGGCGCTAAAGATGTCGCTATTGAATTAAATTCTCTGAGTAAATCGCACAACATGGCCGGTTGGCGTATAGGCATGCTCGTTGGTGCGGCTGAACGAATAAATGAGGTGCTACGTTTCAAAACCAATATGGATAGCGGGATGTTTTTGCCTGTGCAATTGGCCGCGGCAAAAGCACTCGAAATGGAAAAAGAATTTCATGATGAAGTCAATAAAACTTACCGTGTTCGTCGCAAAAAAGTGTTTGAATTGTTAAGCCTGTTACAATGTGAATTTGACGAGCAGCAGGCAGGTATGTTCGTGTGGGCACTAATACCAAAATTATTTAAGAATGGATTCGACTTGAGTGATATGGTATTGAATAAAGCAAATGTATTTATTACGCCAGGTGGCATTTTTGGGAGTGCGGGAAATGAATACGTGCGGGTAAGTCTTTGCAGCACCGAAGAAAATATTCACCAGGCGATCACGCGGATAAAAGAAAACGTGGCATTTTAAGAACAAACAGCAAAAAGAATTTAGTAAAGCGCATTCCAATGAATTTAGTCGGATTAAAAGTTGGTGAAGAAACCAGGACATCTCCATTTACTGCCGGTGACCTGGCAGGTATGAAAGATGCCGTGGTAACCATTGTTGGCGTTGGGCTTATCAGCGGATCATTTGCCATTGCGCTACGGGATAAAGGTTTTGCAAAAAAGATCATCGGGGTTGGCAGGTCAGACGGGAGTATTCAAAAAGCGAAAGAACTCGGAATTATAGATGAAGCCATGGCGCTGGAAGACGCGGTAAAACAAAGCGATTTTATTTACGTAGCCATACCTGTTGATGCCACGGTTCCCATGGTTCAAAAAGTGATGGACCTGGTCAGCGATCAGCAGATTGTGGTGGACGCCGGGTCGACAAAAAATGTGTTGTGTGCCGCACTTTCCACGCATCCGATGCGCAAGCAATTTGTTGCTACGCACCCTATGTGGGGGACAGAGAACAGTGGCCCGGAAGCCGCGGTGCGTGGGGCTTTCGAAGGTCGGGCCTGCGTAATCTGTGAAAAAGCGAGTAGTGATGCAACTGCGGTTTCCATTGTAGAAAATATTTACAAAGCGCTGGGCATGCACATTGTTTATATGGATGGCTATAGTCATGATATTCATGCGGCTTACATCAGTCACATTTCTCACATAACCTCGTTCGCCCTTGCTAATACGGTGCTGGAAAAAGAAAAAGAGGAAGACGCGATTTTTGAACTGGCGGGTGGTGGTTTTGAAAGTACAGTTCGCCTCGCGAAAAGTAACCCTGCAATGTGGGCGCCCATCTTTATGCAAAATCGGGAGAACGTATTAGATGTTCTGAACGAGCACATATCTCAATTGAGAAAATTCAAGGCCAGCCTTGAAAAAGAGAATTTGCAATACCTGACAGAGTTAATGGAAAACGCAAATAAGATCAAGAGGATTTTGAAGTGATAAAACTTACGGCGTTGATCCTGGTATTCAATGCCTGTTAATAAAAGGAAATAAATGTTGAGTACATAAAAACTAATTTTACCATGCAAACAGACAACAAAACAATGAAAAATCTAGTACAGGAAAAATGGAGTAAACGTCCATTGATTATTAGCGGCCCCTGTAGCGCCGAAACGGAAGAGCAAGTTATTGAAACTTGTACCCGCCTTGCGAAAACAGGTAAAGTGGATATGCTTCGTGCAGGCATCTGGAAACCAAGAACCAAGCCGGGTTTATTTGAAGGTATTGGAACCAAAGGGTTGCCCTGGTTATTGCAAGCTAAGAAAATAACCGGCCTGCCGACAACTGTAGAAGTTGCTACTGCCAAGCATGTGCAGGATGCTCTTCAGTTTGATGTTGATATGTTATGGATCGGTGCAAGAACAACCGTAAATCCATTTAGTGTACAAGAAGTTGCAGACGCATTGCGTGGAGTGGATATTCCAGTGCTGATAAAAAATCCCATCAATCCTGATCTGGAATTATGGACCGGTGCTATTGAACGTATTCAAAAGGCAGGTATCAAACAAGTTGGTATGATCCATCGTGGCTTCTCCAATTATGGTAACACCGAATTCCGCAACGCACCGATGTGGCATTTGCCCATTGAAATGAAACGTCGTTTTCCAGAGATGATCCTGATCTGTGACCCATCGCACATATGTGGCAACAGGGTACTATTACAATCAGTTGCGCAAAAAAGTATTGACCTTGATTTTGATGGCGTGATGATCGAAAGTCACATCGATCCGGATAATGCCTGGAGTGATGCAAAGCAACAGATAACACCGGAGCGCCTTGCTGAATTATTGGAAGGTTTGATCTGGCGTTCAGAAAACACAGACCGGCAAGAGTTCATAACGGCATTGGCTACCCTACGGGAGCAGATCAATCATGTAGACGATGAACTTTTATTATTGATTAGCCAGCGTATGAAGATCGCCGATAAAATAGGGGAATACAAAAGAGCAAACGATATCACCATCCTTCAAACCAACCGTTGGAATGATATTTTGCAAAAAGCGTTCAAGAAAGGAGAAACCTTGGGCTTAAGCCAGGAATTTATTACGAAGTACTTTGATGCGGTTCACCTTGAAAGTATCAATCACCAGAACAAAGTAATGAACAGCTAGTATTATGATGATGACTGATACAGACCTTAATGTTGAACAACGCATGAAGATTGTAGAGCATACTTTTTCAGATAAGACAACATCATATTACTTCGATGTTGATTTTAGCTATCTCGAAAATATGGTTACCAAGCACAATACAGTCTTGATCACCGATGAGCATATCCTTCATCACCACCAGGAGAAATTTGCTGGCTGGAAAACGATTGTGATACAATCCGGAGAAGCATTTAAAAAACAAGCAGCGGTAGATCGAATCATTGACCAGTTGATCGGCTTCGAAGCTGACCGCACCAGTTGTATCGTCGGGATCGGGGGTGGTGTCGTAACTGATATAGCGGGATACACAGCCGGCATTTACATGCGGGGGATTCGCTGTGGGTTGGTTCCGACAACCATACTTGCCATGGTCGACGCGTCGATCGGGGGAAAAAATGGTGTGGATGTTGGCGCCTACAAGAATCTTGTTGGCCTCATTCGTCAACCTGATTTTTTATTGTATGATTACTCCTTTTTGAACTCTCTTCCCGAAAACGAATGGGTGAATGGCTTTGCCGAGATCATTAAACATGCAAGTATCAAAGATGCAGAAATGTTTAACCTGCTTGAAACAGAAGATCTCGCGGCCTTCAGAAACAGCAGGGCGAAAATTGCCGACCTGATTGAACAAAATGTTCAGTTAAAAACTTCAGTTGTACTAAATGATGAGTTTGAACGCGGTGAAAGAAAGCTATTAAATTTTGGTCATACACTCGGCCATGCAATAGAAAATATTTATAGTTTACCCCATGGCCATGCTGTAAGCATCGGCATGGCTGCAGCAGCCACGATTTCTGAAAAGCTCAATGGATTTTCACAGGCAGAAAAATTGCGTTTGATAGAAGTTTTATCGAAGTATCAACTTCCTGTTACGATTCAATTTGATGAACAGAAGATTTTCGAAATGTTGAAGCTTGATAAAAAGCGCTCTACAAACGAGATAGGTTTTATCCTGTTAAATTCGATTGGAGATGCGATTGTGAAATCCATTCCATTAATCCAACTTCAAGATCTTTTAAGCCCAAGTCTGTTGAGCAATACAGGTGTCAATTAATTATGCTAGTAACCATTCAGCCATCCACTATAACTGGCCACATCGTTTCACCTACTTCCAAGAGCTCAATGCAGCGCGCTTGTGCCGCTGCGTTATTGACTGGGGGAAGAACAATTATTCAGAACCCTGGCAAGAGCAATGATGACCTTGCCGCTTTAGAAGTTATTACCAGCCTTGGTGCAAAAATCGTTGAACAATCAGCCGAAGAATTGGTCATCGAGAGTAGTGGGTTGACTTCCGATAACACTTCATCTTCCCGCACAATCAATTGTGGTGAAAGTGGATTGGGGATTCGCATGTTTGCGCCCATTGCAGCGTTGAGTTCAGCGCCCGTTACCATAAACGGCTCGGGCAGCTTGTTGACACGCCCGATGGACTTTTTTGATGAGGTCTTCCCACAACTGGATATTCAAATCCATTCCAACAACGGGAAATTGCCAATCACCTTACATGGCCCTTTGCAACCGAAAGACATCACAATAGATGGATCACTCAGTTCCCAGTTTTTAACTGGCTTATTGATAGCGTATGGCAAGACTGCAAAAAAGCCTGTGACCATTACCGTTAGTAACCTTAAGAGCAGGCCATACATTGACCTCACACTTTCAGTAATGAAACATTTCGGCTGGGAGGTAAACAATGATGCCTACGAGCGATTTACGATTCAGCCAGGTCCTGGTATTGTAAACGCTTCCAATGGAACCCCTGAATCCGACATAACTTACCGTGTTGAGGGTGATTGGAGCGGCGCTGCATTTTTGCTTGTTGCCGGGGCTGTAGCTGGAAAGATTACCATTGAAGGACTGGATGTGTTTTCTACGCAGGCTGATAAAGCGATCCTACAGGCATTGATGCAATCCGAGGCTGTTATGTCGATCGAAGAAAAGGTCATTACGATCGGACCTGGAAAGTTAACAGCCTTCCATTTTAATGCAACTGACTGCCCGGATCTTTTCCCACCCCTGGTGGCTCTCGCTGCTTATTGCGAAGGAACAACCGTTATTGAAGGTGTTAGCCGACTCGCCCACAAAGAAAGCAATCGCGGACTGACCTTGCAGAACGAATTTGGAAAAATGGGCATAGAAATTATTTTGCAGGATGACCTGATGCTTATTAAAGGTGGTACCGGATTGAACGGAGCGATCGTTCATTCAAACCATGATCACCGCATCGCCATGGCCTGTGCTGTTGCCGCCCTGAAAGCTGATGGTGCAACTACCATCGAAGAAGCGGAAGCGATTAACAAGTCGTACCCCAACTTCTATAAAGATCTCAGCATCTTAGGCGCCACCGTGTCGCAGCCAGTTAGTAATTCAATTAAATAACCAGATTCACCGGGATGCCGGTTAACATTATGAATAGTTTTGGACGCATTTTCAAAGTGAGTATTTTTGGTGAATCCCATGGTCTTTGTGTTGGGATAAACATCGATGGATGTCCTGCAGGCCTTGCACTTTCCCCCGAAGACTTCACAACTGATATCGAAAGAAGAAAAGCTGGAGCCAAAGGAACAACGCCTCGCAAAGAGGATGACTTGCCCCGCATCATGAATGGCGTGTTCAATGGTCTAACAACAGGTGCGCCGATCACCATCTTATTCGATAATAATAATACCCGAAGTACAGATTACGAAAAGCAACGTGCAGTCCCCCGGCCAGGTCATGCGGATTTTGTGGCTTCAAGAAAATTTGGCGGTTTCGAAGATTTTCGCGGCGGAGGTCATTTCAGTGGTCGCCTCACCGTTTGCCTCGTTGCGGCAGGCGTCGTTGCCAAAAAACTGATGAACCAGGTTTCCGTGAAAGCGGAGATACTAGAAATAGGCGGAGAGACAGATCCGGAGAAAGGTTTGCAAAAAGCAATTGATGCAAAGGACACTATCGGCGGCATCGTTGAATGTCGGGTCACCGGATTACCAATCGGCCTGGGTGAACCATTTTTTGATTCTGCTGAATCTGCTATCGGTCATGCTGTATTCGCGATACCTGCTGTGAGAGGAATTGAATTCGGGACAGGTTTTGCGGCAGCCCGGATGTTTGGAAGCGAACACAATGACGCCATCGAAAATATGGACGGCAAAACAGTTACGAACCACAGCGGGGGAATTGTCGGTGGCATTACCAACGGTAATGAACTTGTATTCCGCATCGCCATCAAGCCCACATCTTCAACCCCAAAGATTCAGCAAACGCTCAATGTTGAAACTGGTATCGTCGAAGATTTTTCTGTAAAGGGTCGACATGACCTGTGTATAGCACTTAGGGTACCTGTCGTGCTGGAGGCGGTAGCTGCGTTCGTACTCGCCGACCTAATGTTGCTTGGACAAAAAATTCCACGCGTTTTCCAATCAAACTAAATATGCACAATCATCTTGTAAATGCTTCAATACAAGTATTGCCTTTGGATCAGGACCGCCATCCTTATTTATGGGTAGATGAGGCTATCGCGATTATACAGGCGTCCGGAATTAAATATGATGTAGGACCATTTGCAACGGTGCTTGACGGTAGTTATAATGAAGTGATACGGGTGGTTCACCAGGTAAACGAGCATCTCCAAAGCAGCGGATGTGGCGAGTGGATCATCAATCTTCAACTGCAGGTAAGAGCTGATTCCGATATTACCGGTGATGAAAAAACAAGCCAGTATAAACTATAATCTAAGTTTTACTTTTTCTTATTTCTCCAGTTATTTACTCTACGGTGCCGCATATTATTTGTTTGATTTTCTTGGCCTGTTCCCTCCGTTAATTTTCAAGACACCTCCCGAGCTTTTCCTTGTTTACTTACTGCTGCGCTATCACAAGCCGATCCTGCACACACACACAATTCGTCATTCCACGAATTTTTCTGGTTATAGAGCTGCCTGGTAACAGTCATTCCAGATTTCGGAATGACCTGGTTTCATAATCGTGGCATTTAAATTGATTTCTTTCTAGTGGCTCCACAATTTTAGCCAGCAACAGCCACTCGAAAAATTAACAACGGCATCCGTCTTATATAGTAGCTATTTATTATCTTGGTCGGGTTTAGCCCTGATCAGTAACCCGATTGATGGTAGTGCAAAAATTTTTAATTTTTTTTACCTCATATGAACCCAAGAAAATTTACCCTCCAACTATTTATCTCCATTTTATTTGTCTTCTGCGTCTCGTCTTGCGGCAGCAATAATTCCGAAGTGGTAACAGACCCGGAAGACATGGATCAACAGACCAGCAAACGGATCATGTCAGTTTTAGAGACTGCAGCCCAGTCGAACGGCAAGGTGGATGACAGCCTTAGTTTGAAAATGACAAGCACCGTTAAAGATTTTTATACCCGAAATGAGTATTCAACGGTTTGGAGTCATATGGAAAAATGGGATCCATTAACGGACACCATCATACGTTTTATTCGGGCTTCAGAGTATTACGGCTTATTTCCAAATCAATATCATCTCAATACAATTCTTTCTGTTAAACAAACACTTGATGGTGATTCTGTTAAACGCATGGATCCTACGCTGTGGACCCGTGCTGACCTTGCATTTACAGATGCCTTCATGCTCCTTGTTAAGGATTTAAAGAAAGGGAGGATTGGAACCGATTCTACATTTTTAAAGAAAACGAAGCAAACCCCGGAGAAGGATCTTTATTTCACCAGCCTGAAAAATTTGTTTGAACAGCAAAAATTTTCTTCCCTGGTGGCTTCGCTTGAACCAAGCCTTAAAGGTTATGTTGAACTTAAGGCCGCATTGCCCGGGTTTTTAGACAGCATGGATCGGCGTGTATACACTTACGTTACCTACCCTTTCAAACCAAATGATGCAAAGGATTCTTCCTTTTTTATCAAGCTTCTGCAGAAGCGTTTAAAAGAAAGTAATTGTTTGGAGCCGGCAGTCAAGTCGACTGATTCACTTCAGCTCGCGGTAGGTATAAAAAAATACCAACAACAAAAAGGTATCAAAGCGGATGGGAAAATATCGGCCCCGTTAATAAAAAATATGAATGGTACCGATCTCGAAAGATTTAAAAGAATTGCCATTACTCTTGACCGGTATAAACAAATGCCAGCAGAAATGCCGGAAAAATATATTTGGGTAAACCTGCCGTCGTACTTTATGCAGGTATATGACAATGATTCGTTGGTGATTGAGTCTAAAATTATTTGCGGTAAGCCTCAAACCCGCACCCCTTTGCTATACAGTGTTATTTCTGATATGGTCACGTATCCGACCTGGACAGTTCCAAACAGTATCATTAAGAAACAGTACCTGCCGAAATTAAAAGAGAACCCATATTATTTAAGCAATATCGGCTTGAAATTAATGGACGCTGATGGCGAGATCGTGGATCCCGGAACCATTAACTGGAGTAAATACACAAAGGGTATTCCCTACAAAGTTGTACAAGGAAGTGGCGATGATAATGCACTAGGCGTCTTGAAATTTAATTTCAGTAATCCCTACAGCGTATACTTGCACGACACAAATGAACGTTATCTATTTAAGAATGCTTCCAGAGCATTGAGTCATGGTTGCGTGCGTGTACAGGAATGGGATGATTTGGCCTACTACATCGCACGAAACGATAGTATGAATTTAAAAGATGGAGACGATTTAAAGTATAATTCAGACTCTATCAGAACCTGGCTGGAGAATAAAGAAAAGAAGAGGATCGCAGTGAAGAATGGCATTCCTTTATTTATTGCGTATTTTAGTTGCGAGGTTAAAAATGGGAAGCTGCGTTTTTACGACGATGTTTATGGGGATGATAAAGTCATGAGAGAAAAGTATTTTTCTGCGAAATAATATTACTGATTAATTGCTTTTCATGAATACGACTTTGCTTGATTATACACGTGTGCCGAAACCAGTCTATTACCTGCTGATTTTTGCTACTATGCTTTTCGCGACTCCGTCTTCAGGGCAAAAACATCGCTCTTCCAAATCCAAAAGCTCAGCAAAATCCAGCAACCGTATTATCTACGGCCTTGCAAGTTTTTATGGCAATCAATTCCAGGGCCGTCCTACCGCCAGTGGAGAAATTTTCAGCCAAACTAAATTTACCTGTGCCTGCAACATGCTTCCGTTAGGCACCTGGGTTAAAGTCACCAATATAAAAAATGGCCGCTCGGTCATCGTTAAAGTTAATGATCGTCTTCATCCCCGTATGCGTCGCATTGCTGATCTTTCCAAGAGTGCTGCTAAGCAACTTGGATACATAGGCTGGGGCATCACAAGAGTAAAAGTGGAAGTTTATGGCAAGAAACGGCCTTAAAATTTCCCGCATCGTTAAGCCTGTAAAACCACCTAAAACCTTCTTTGATCTTGCAATTCACCCGCGTTCACCCATACTTCAAATAATTTTTAAATTGAGTTGAAGACCCTACATTTGTTGAATTCAAGAAACCAAACTAATTATGAAGAAAATTTTTCTTTCGTTGCTTGCCATTGGCTCATTAATAAACTGTTTTGCTCAGAATGAATTCAAAAAGACACCTTCCATAGGAATTCATTTTTTTTACAATGACTTTCAAACAGCAAAAGACTTAAGGACCCAGGGACTAGCGAATGTGATCCGGGATAATAATTGGAAAAAAACAAGCAGGATGACTCCCGGGCTGGCGGTTAGTTTTCTTAAAGGAATAAACGATAAGGTCGATTTTATTACGACCGCTTCCGGATCGTTTGTTGAATATCCAGTGCCGACCTCCTCTATTGATGGCTCTTCTCGTTTTTTGCTAGACGTAACTGCAGTAACCAACATAAAATTATTATCAGATAAATATACATTCACTCCGTACCTGTCGGCGGGTCTTGGTGCTTCCAAATATGGTGGATATTATGGTGCCTTCATTCCCGCTGGAGTAGGACTTCAATTTAATATTTTCGACGAGGCCTTTTTATTGATTAACTCACAGTATAGAATTCCTGTAACAGAAAATGTGGCGTATCACTTATACCACAGTATTGGCTTCGCAGGTAATGTTGTAAAAAGGAAAGTTGCAGAACCCGCTCCATTGCCAGAACCACCGGTGGTTGCCCCGGCTGATCGTGACAATGATGGGATAGTTGACAGCAAAGACAAATGTCCTGATGTTGCAGGTTTAGCGGCGCTTGAAGGTTGTCCTGACCAGGATAATGATGGCATTGCAGATGGAGACGATAAATGTCCCGGGGTTGCTGGGTTGTCTAAATACCAGGGTTGTCCTATTCCCGATACCGATAAAGATGGGATCAATGATGAGACAGATAAATGCATTGATGTAGCAGGTGTTGCACGATACCAGGGTTGCCCTGTTCCAGATGCGGATAAAGATGGTGTGAACGACGAAGAAGATAAATGCCCTTCTGAAGTTGGTCCATCAAGTAATTTTGGTTGCCCCATCATTGAACAGGCAATTATTCAAAAAGTGAATAAAGCGGCTGAGAATATTTTCTTCGCAACTGGTAGTTCGAAATTACTTGCTAAGTCTTTTCCTTTACTTAATGGTGTTGTTACTATTTTGAAAGATAACCCAACCTACCGGGTAGATCTTGATGGTCACACAGATAATGTTGGAACTGCTGTAAAAAATCAACAGCTTTCAGAAGCAAGAGCAAATTCAGTAAAAGCATTTTTGAAAAGCAAAGGTGTGGACGAGAGCCGCATAGTTGCGACCGGCTTCGGTTTTGATAACCCTGTGGCTGATAACAAAACAGCTGCTGGCCGGGCTAAGAATCGCCGGATCGAGATAAAACTAAAAAATTATTAAACTGTCGAAGTATTGTTTGATGCCTCCTCTAACCAGGAGGCATTTTTTTTAATGTTATTTTTCTCATTTCGCAAGAATGCCGGGTGCGTGGGGAGAGGGGCGGCATGAATAATCGCTATTTTTGCAGCCGGATAAAATCATTTCTAAAATCAAGACATTATGGCGAAGGTTGGTATCAACATAGCGACTGGAAGTTTGCAAAAGGTAGAAATAATTGTAGGAATTGACTTAGGTACTACTAATAGCCTCGTATCCATTATTCATCCAGGTACCAATCAGCCGGTGGCCTTAAAGGAACACTCAAGCAATTCGCTTGTACCGTCCGTTATTTATTTTGATCAACAGGGAAATATTGTTGTTGGAGAGGAAGCAAAACATAAACTGATAACGGAGCCGCAAAACACTATTTTTTCCGCTAAACGTTTAATGGGAAAGTCATACAAAGACATCGCGGAAAACACCTCTTTTTTTTCTTACAAGATCATCGATGCTAATGATGAATCCCTGGTGAAAGTGCAGGTGGGTGATAAATTTTATACCCCCGTTGATCTTTCCTCATTTATTTTAAAAGAACTCAAACATCGTGCGGAACACATATTAAAAACGCCCGTTAACAAGGCTGTTATCACCGTGCCTGCGTACTTCAATGATGCGCAACGGCAGGCGACACGTGACGCGGGCAAACTTGCAGGTTTGGATGTTTTAAGGATTGTAAACGAACCTACTGCTGCAAGCCTTGCTTACGGCCTTGGTCTGAATAAGCATGAGGAGAAGACCATTGCTGTTTATGATCTTGGAGGTGGCACTTTCGACATCTCTATATTGCGCATAAGCAACGGTGTGTTCGAAGTGCTTTCCACACATGGTGATACCTATCTTGGCGGTGATGATATGGATCGTGCGATTGTGGAGTTCTGGATGCAACAGTCAGGTATACACGAAGATGAGTTGAGAAATAATAAGGAACTGGGCCAGGCACTTCGGTTGAAAGCAGAAGAGGCAAAGATCCAGCTTTCGACGACAGGCATTTTTGAAGCCGATTTGAATGGCGACAAACTAGTGATCGATCGCCAAAAATT
>JAURWD010000237.1 GCA_030655145.1 Ferruginibacter sp. | reverse complement strand
ATCAGTAAAAGTTTTTATGGATATACCATCCACGCTGATGGTTCGGAGGAAATCGACACAACCAATATGACTTACCAGTACGATGCACAAGGGAACCTGTCGGGACTCTGGCAGGGAAGCAGCCAGACTCGCGACTATGTGAACTATGGGATCCCAACTCTTGAGCGCGACACCGATACCACAACCTGGAGCTTCGTTCGCAATAACCCTGACAGCGCTTCGATGTACCAGTTCCTGGTGCGGATGTATGGATATGAACTAGTCACGCTGATCGACTACCACCTACTTTCACTCCAGGTACGGGACGTTACCGGTTATGTTTACCAAAGGAAGATTGCTGAGGGAGAGTATCGCCAACAAACAGTTTCATCCATGACTGTTTTGAGGAGGCGATATTTTAACGGCAACCCGGTCGGCATTACCAACGCAAATGAGCAATACGATGCACTTAATCAATTTGATGATCGCCAGCGGCTGGTCACAAGTGTCAAAGACGGAGGGTTTCCCGCAATCATCACCATGCGGTTAGAATATCCAGACTAATACCAGGCTGCGTGCAATTTTTATGCATCACCTCGTCCGGCAGGGTAATAAGCAGGTGTTGTCATATCCCTTACTTCCCATTAACGTCTCTCGGTGAGCCTGAACGAGGGTGAGGACATTGTGTTGTTTCTATCGGGTTGGGCTGTACTCTTGATTCATAATTGCCAGCGCGTCGCGGCCTTTTACTTTTCTTTGTGTTGACACAAAAAAAAGCTAACAAAAGAAAAGTCAAGGCAAACCCGATCCCTCCGGGCGTTTTGCCGTGCCGCCCGCTCAGTCTATTTTTCTTCAACAGGTTTTTTTATTGGTGTCATCTGGGTCAAGACTAACACTATTTCTCCGGAGCTTTGGCCGGCTCACCCGCTCGGCTTACTTTTTTTGCTACAGGTTTTTTGATGCCCTGCTACTATTTCCGCACCAGGTGTTACAGTTAGCTGCCGGAAGTTGTTTTATAACGTTACCGGCTACCCGCTATGTGCATGGGAGATTTGGCTGGACCGGAAGTCAATTCTGATCGCTTCGGATGATCGTTCGTGTTAGTTAGTTCCTTTAGCCAGGCTTAATGGCTCAACTGTCGGCCAGTTTTTTTTAATAGGACTCTTTTCGAAGGTCGAACAGGGTAAAATGGAAGCCGCTTCTTCGCCTCGATTCGAGCGTGTTAAAGCCACTCACTATCCGCGAAACATCGGTGAATTTAATACTTGCTAAACGGCCATTGGCTTCGATGAGTTCGCCTGTGGAAACAGCCTGGTCCCAGGAACCATTGCCTACCGCCGTCACCATTAGCATCATGCTGTCTTTGAAATACTCATGGGGATTGGTCAAACTTAGCCGGTACCAGTTATTGGTAGCATCCCAGGTTACAGAGTAAGTCAAACTTCCGTTTATTTCTGTCCCGAAACTATCTACCACGCCCCAGGCGAGCATCCGCGGTCCGGTGGTTACAGGCTGCCAACGGCTTGCGCTAAGCCCGGACAACACCGGAGTCCGATAACGCATATAACCGTATAACTGGTGTTCATCCGAGTTGTAGATGACCATACCCTGCGCAGGATTGGGTACCGCGGCCATTTGTGCCTGGGTTAGTCTCGGTAATACCAGCGGTTTTGCACTCGGGCCGAGATCAAGACTGGAGGAGGCATTGGGCGTTGTCGTTCCAATGCCAACAGCCTGGGATAGCGCTGTTTGGCAGAGGAACATAAGGGATAGGAAACTCAGCGTTTTCATGATATAAGTTTTTCACGATAAAGTACACTCCAAATGAGAAAAATCAAAGTAAACAAGCTGGTTTTCTGAGTTTACCGGGTTGATGCTGATGAATACCGGTTTCGCCAGGCGCAGGTCTCCGACCTGTGCCTAAAGTCGTTAAAGTCGCTTACTGTTTCACCAATCTTTAATGGAGGCGCGGCAACATTGTTTACTCCAACATAGTTAAATACCGTACGTCCTGGTTTTGCGTGTAGAAATGCATGCAATCCATTGCACTGGTTTTATACCGGGTATAGTGATTTGTCCAGCTAACGTGTTGACATGGTCGGAGACCAGTAATAAAAAAGATTGTTCACCGCAAGTCATTTTGTTATTGAGGTAGTTTGTTGCTGGATTATTTTTCCCGCGGTTTTACAATTGAACGTTTAGTAACGTGGAGGCACAGGTCGGAGACCTGCGCCTAATGAAGGGACGTTGCGCTCTTTGTATCGGTTTGGGCTGTAAGCTTGATTCATATGCCCAGCGCGTTGTGGCCTTTTACTTTTCTTTGCCCTGGCACAACGAAAAGCTAACAAAAAAAAAGTCAGGGCATACCCGATCCCTCCGGGCGTTTTGCCAAGCCGCCCGCTCAGTCTATTTTTTTTTTCAACAGGTTTTCAATTTGGCGAATAACCGTTCAGGTTATAAGATACCTTACTTCACAACAACGTCTCTACTTCCCGGCAACGTCTCTCGATGTGCTTGAGCGAGGGTCAGGACGTTGCGCTGTTTGTATCAGGTTGTGCTGTAAGCTTGATTCATAATTGACAGCGCACAGGTCGGAAACCTGCGCCTAAGGACGTGGTATGTTGTTGGACTATTTTTCTGCGGTGCTAAAATTGAACGATTAGTAACGTAGAGGCACAGGTCGGAGACCTGCGCCTAATGAGTCATCTCCGTCAAGGACGTCACGATCCCGCGGTCTTTTTTCCGGTTCGCCCGCTCAGTATTTTTTTGCTACAGATTTTTTAGACATGCCTGTTTTGCAGGGCTTGCATACATAAATAATTTTGCAAGCCAATTAAGACATGAGTTGTTCATCGCCTGGCTGAAGAATGGTTTTTGCCAGTTGAGCAGCTATGCGTGTGGATGCAGTTTCACAAAAATCCAGGCCGGAATAATCGGGATTTAAACCGGCAATGTAAGGTACAGCCATCATATAGATGTGTTGGTTGGCGGCGCCATAGGGATCGAGGACCTGGAAATGATCATTGATACTCACGCCGGGCACGCGTAAGAAATAATTGCCTGCGCTGTCTTTCAGCACCTTTTTTTCGTCCTGCCCGCGGGCAGATTTACCGGCTTCCTGCGACCGGTATTGCAGGTACGCAGGACTCACCGTTTTTTCTTCGCGAAGCGAGGCAAATGGGAGTTCTTCAAACGACATAGCCGACTGACCGATGCCATTCACGAAGAGGCGATAATGCACCTGTTGCTCGTTGCCCTCCTCATCCATGTAGGTATAAATACAACCCTCGTCCGCAGGCTCAACGGTTGATTCTTTATTGACCGAAACTACTTCGAGCACCCCGGCATCGTGCAGGGCCAGGAGTTCGCGGCAGGCGCTTTGCGGAATCATGGCGATGACGATGGAAATCAGTGGCATCAGTACTTCCCGCAGCCGCGTCATGTCTTCGGCGGATAAATGCTTGGCTGGGTAGTTCATTGCATAACTAAGTTCCGACAGCATTTCTTTCCAATAGATCGACCGCTTGCGCCGGATAGATTTTTCCGCTTCGGCGTATTCGGCGCGGAACAAGGTGAAAGGTTCCAGGTCGTTCCGCAGGGACATCATGTAAGCCACGAAAGCCTCGAGTCCCATGTGACTGACCTTGTCAAAAAAATCAGGCTGTTCGGTGCGGAGCGGCTCCATGAAATTGCGTTGAAACAGGTAGTCCAGCGGCACAAAGCCGTCATTGCCAGCTTTTACCTCCTTGAGTTCTTCGGCAGTCAGCAACACTTCGTGTGCATTGTCGATGTTTTCCAGGTGAAAACGAATGGCCGGTAAAAGGCCCCCAATCGAATGCATCACAATGCGAAATTCATTACTGTTGGCATTCCGCTTGTAAACCACGGTATCGCCGGCTGCTTCAAAGGAGCCGTTCGCCCGCGCCAGCGTCTTCACGGCGTCGATGGCCGTGAGCGAAGACCCCTTGATGGCGATGGGGAAATTACATTCCTGCGGCAGTTTTGAAGGCGGGTACGGCGAGTCAAACCAGTTAGGCACCTTTCCTTCATTTTCTTTGGGCCAGTTGTGCCCGGTAGCAACAATGACCGTATCAAATAAATGTTCACCGCGTTCGGTGGTGGTCACTGTAACCTGTTGCGTGTTGGAATCGTAGGAAAGGTCGGCAACGGAAGTGTTGGTAAAGACCCGCACTTTGATACCAGCTTCTTTCGCAGCCTTTAACACCAGCTCGAACTGGGCTGCAAGAAACTGCCCGAAAACCAGGCGCGGCACGCCATGGTATTCATCGAAGTCGAAGCGGTCGATGTCATACTCCCGGAGCAGTTCGACCGGTGCTGCTTCGATCCAGGTTTCAAGAGAGGAGACTATTTCCGGGATCTCGCGGTCGGAAACATTGGTAATGTGTTCTTTGCAGGCACCTTCGGTACTGTAGGGCATACCTGCGCCGAGCTGACCCTTGCGTTCGAAAATGGTGACGGCAATATTTTCGTTGAAATTTTCGACCAGCCGTTTGAGCATGAAAAGGGCGGCAGGACCGCCACCAAGAATGCCGATATTGATATTGTTCATGTGTCTCCTTTCTGTTAGCGGGCCATTCATCAACGGGCTTTACCCGCGGCAGCCCTTCAAAAATAAACGGGCAACCCAGGGAAAAGTTCGCAGCCAGGTGATTTTCATCGAATAATACAAAAGAAACCGCGGCAGTCCCGTTTGCGCTATTTCCTTCGCCCAGGATTACCGGGACTGGTACGGGAGAAACGCTGGAAAAACACACCGGACGGGAAGGCAGGCAAAAGGCCCACCCCGTTTATTTTTTTGACATCAGGTTTATGCGTGGATTTTTGAAGTGATCACCCGAACGGACTATGCCCTTCTCGTCATCGATTACCTGGGGGTAGTTTTGGTGATGGCTGATGCCCTGGGACTTTCACTGACTCAATACTTCCCTGCATATCTCAAACACCGGGCTGAAAGAACGCCTCTCACCCGTATCTTGCATGGGTAAGCGTATCAACACAACAACCAGCTCTGTTTCGCAGCAAGAAAAATTTATGAAAGACTTCATCATTGTACAAGATATTCCCGGGGCCACCCATGTTGTATTCACCCGGCACATTACCAATCTTACCATTCAAAATGGTACCGCCAAGATTCACATCAATGCCGGCGGATCTTCCATGACCATTCATACGAAGTACACCCTCAAAGAATTGCTCGAACTCGTCGCCGCCTAAGTTTGATTCCTATTTGTTGCCCGGTCGCTGTCGCACCAGCTTGCTATTTTGGTTTGCGCTGCCTTACCGGTTTTTCCGTTCCCGCCAGGCTACGCACAAGCGCATGTATTCTTCTCCCGCCCCGCGGAAATCAGCAAGAAAAACCAGGATTGAAACTACCAGCCAGGCCTAAAAGAAAACACCTTGTCTACAATCTACCCATACCGGCTACTGAAACTGCCCTTGCAATGGGCCACGCTATTTGACCACAACCATGATCTGCGTGCTTAACTTCGGGCATCCCTGCCATCAGGCTTATGGCCGGGATAATTTTTTTAAATACCTGAAATGTGATTGCAGCCCTCCCCACAAAGACTCTTTCTTATAGTCGTAATGATTCACAACACAATAGTCTTCGATGATCTTCGTCAAAGCGAAATAATGCACATGACAAATACCCGGGAATAAATGATGGGCAACATGCGTATTCAACCCGCCGGTGATCCAGTTGACCCATGTTGAGTTTGGTGCAAAATCAATGGTTGCTTCCAGTTCATGTTCACTCCAGCTTTTATCGATGAACCCATTTTGCGGTTCCGGGAACGAGGGCCTTCAACAAAGTGCCCCAGTACGGCAACAAAGGACAGCAGGAGTCCTGCCGCACAGTGCATGATAAAAAAGTAGCCCACCACACTTGAAAAATTGGGTGCAGTGAAAACCCAGGGACAATAAAGCATGTAAAAGAGGTAAAATAATTTCGTCGAAAACAGGATCACCCATTGCCCGCGTGGGTGTCGGATGTTATGCAGGTTGCAGATCTCTTTTTTGAAGAAGAGTTTAAAGTCGATCACGAACATCCAGTAAAATGAATACAACATGTAAAACACCGGGGCATAGCATACCTGGTACTTATGAAAGGTTTTGTAGGGTTGTTGCGGGCTCGGCCGTATCAGCGGTATACTCTCAATAATAAGGTCTCCGCCAAGTACATTGGTGAAGGTATGGTGTTGGATGTCATGTCGTATGTCCCAGATGTAAGTATTGATGCCGACAAGGTCACCTAAAAAACAAATTCCCTTATTGATCCAGGATGCTTTCGAGATGGCTTTGTGAGAGGCATCGTGGACCAGGTTGAAGACGATCATCACCCCGGCTATGCCCTGGTGATATAGGCAATAACCAGCGAAAGCGGTGAAGCTGACGGGCGGAAAATACTTACATAGGAAGCCAGGTAAACCGACATGATGACCACCCCTTCGAAGGCAATGGAATAATTGCCATACTTCCCGATCTTTCTTTCGCTGAAATATTCCTCCACATTTAGTTTTAACCCGTTGAAAAATTGATTGTTGTTAGATTTCGCGTATTTCATACCAGCGTTGTTTAGGCCGTAAATCTAGCAGCAGTTCTGCCCGATCGCTAATTGGATCCTGCTAAACCATTTATTTAGATTGCGCCATTTCACCAAAAGCAGATCGCTGGTTCGCGGGTTTAGTATTTTATCCAAAAAATGGAAATATCCGGGTAGCAATGAAGTAGTTCTCCCGCCGATGACCCGCCTGGGTGCCTTCGCCCCGTAGACAAAACGATTCGCACAATATTCTTCCAATTCCTGCATTAACTGCCTGCAACCAAGGGGTGACTGTGCGCAGCTAGCTACCACTATCCCATTGTTGCTTAAAATTTTCCGGTTCCCACGAGCAGGTAAAACCTTATCCCTTACATTTGGACTACCAAAACCTTAATACCCACCTACCCCGGGCTAACATGCTTAATTTTAGATTTGCCAGCCGCGCTGCCTGCAGCCTCGTCATTTTATTCATCTACTCAACGCCCCTCAGCGCTCAATTAAGCGCCGACTTTTACCCGGATAAACAGGGCGCCTGCCCGCCGTTTACCGTCACCTTTTCCAACAACAGCAGTGGCGCTTCAGCTACAGCCGTGTATGAGTGGGATTTTGGAAATGGAAATCGTTCTTCCCTGAAAGACCCCAGTGCTGTTTTCCAGCAGGAAAAAAATTATTCGGTGACCCTTACGGTAAAAGATGGCGGAAAAACAGCTACCCAAACCAGGACCATCACAGGTTACCGGAAACCAACAGTTAACTTTTCCGCTTCGCTCACCAGCGGCTGTACCCCGCTACCCGTAAGTTTTACCAGTACCTCTACAGCAGCCGACGGGAGCATCACCGATTATTTTTGGGATTTCGGTGATGGCTATACGCAACAATCCGGCAGTCCGCAAATAACACATACCTATCAAACCGCTCAAAAGCCACCCGTAATACTGGCGGTAACCGATAACCACGGCTGTACCAGTTCAAAACTGATCGACAACCTTGTTGAAGTATTGCCCGGTGTAACCGCTGACTTTTCCGCAACCGACAATTTTATTTGTTTTGTAACCGACCCGGTGCAACTGAAGGATATGAGCACCGGCTTCACCGACAAGCTGGTATACAACTGGGAATTTGGTGATGGAAAAACTTCAAAGGTGAAAGACCCTATCTATGTTTTTAATACAAAGGGCACATATACTGTGAAATTAGCTGTTGAGAACTCGGTTGGCTGCAAGAGTGAATCTGTAAAATCAGCTTTCCTCCATGTTGGCAATTTTAAATCAGAAATTACCGCGCCTGCTTTTGCCTGTAACAATCAAGTCGTGGAAATTAAAAATACCAGCTTCCCGGCACCTACATCATTCTCCTGGCTGATTGACGGCAGCAACTTCGTGTATGAATACAATGGTAAATACACCTACCAGTTTACATCTCCCGGAAAACATACCATCCAGCTTACCAATAACTTCGGCAACTGCACAGAGGTGATCACCAAAGAGATAGAAGTACGGGCATTGCCGGAACCGGCTCCGTTTATTGCGGATATTCCCTTTCACTGTGCTGGCCCGGTTACCGTAGCGTTCCATGATACCACGAAAGGAGTGGTAAAGTCTGAATGGAATTTCCAGCGATTGAACTACCCGCTTTCGCCGGAGGCAACGGGTAAGGATGTCAGCTATACTTTTACGCAGGAAAATTTTTGGCGGGTTACGCTCTTCGTTACCGATGCCAATGGCTGTTCAAACAGCAGGGAACAGGAGGTGAAGGTTCTCTACCCGCACGTTGCCATTGTAGCGATAGACGCAAATGGACTCAATGGCTGCACCAGTTTAAAGAAGCAATTTGAAATAGAAACAACTGAGACGCTGACTTCTTTTTCCTGGGATTTTGGGAACGGGAAGGTCTCTACCGATCCGAAGCCGGAAGTCACTTTCACGGAAAGAAATCCGACGGTACGGTTGAAATACACCACCTCGAAGGGTTGCGAGGGCTTCAGCAATTATTACCAGCTAAATGTGTTTCCAAAACCCAAGGCTGAATTTGCCTCGATTTCAGGCACCACCATCTGCGGCAATTCACGGGTTACATTTGAAACACCGCAAATAAATTACTGGGACTACTGGATGATTGACGGCATGTATGCCGGCACTTCTTATTATACGAGGATGGATCACCAGTTTCTTGATACCGGCTTACATACCGTGACGCTGGTGGTGTACAATGATGCCTGCCGGGATACACTTACAAGAGTGGATTATATCAGGGTTGTTCCCTCCTTTCCAAAGATCAGCAGCGCTACCAATACCTGCGACGGCGACCGCGGTAGGGTGACATTTACCCAGGCTTCCCGCTACGCGGAAAAATGGGTGTGGGATTTTGGAGACGCCAGTCCGCAGGTTACATTGACTACCGACCAGCCCACAATAACCCACGACTATAAAAAAACGGGCAAGTACATGGTGGTTTTGGCCACAATAGCCGGCTCCTGCACGGTAAAGGATTCCATGTATGTGTATGTGCAAATAAAACGTAACCCGGTACTGAGTGCTTCCACCACAACTGTTTGCCAGGACCAGGGCGTAGCCTATTCGCTTACGAACATTGAACCATTGGCATATGATGGCATTTGGGTTTGGGCCTACCTCGATAAATATGAGTACAATGACGGAACCCAGGTGCCGCCTCAATATTCCAGTAACTGGGATAACTGGATCTACCAGGCGCCGCATCTTAACACATTCAAGCCTTTGCAAAAAGATAAAACATCGTTCAGGGTCATCACACTGCAACCCTATTTCAACTGCTTTGACACCAGTAATTATCTGCCCATTAAGGTAGCCGGGGCCATTGCCGGGTTTCAAATTACCCGCAACAAAGTATGTTATAAACAGCCCATCATTTTCAATGATACATCGCAGGCGTACAACAGCAATATCGTGCGCCGGGAGTGGGCTTTCGGTGACGGACAAACGCTGACTACCACCCAGGGCGGATCGGTTTCGCATACCTACACTTCGCCCGGTGAGTACAATGTCACCCTCAAAATAACCGACGATGGTGGCTGCTCCTCTACCACTTCTTTTTCTAACCAGCTCGCTGTTGCAAATGGGCCGAAGGCTGCGTTTTACGCCTCGGGCACCAATGTGCAGTTAAATACAGCGGTAACGTTTTATAATAATTCAAATACTTACAACAGTGAGCCTGTTCAGTTTAGCTGGCAGTTTGGAGACGGCGGAACTTCAGCCGATTTTTCACCAACACATACATTTACAAAGGCCGGAACTTACCAGGTAAGGCTCATTGCACAAAGTGATGCTACCGGTTGCCGCGACACGACGTTTCAACAAATCACGGTGAAAGATTTCCAGGTGGCATTTAGTTACCAGCAGTCACTGATCCTGAATGGAAAATGTCCGCCGGTACTCTTCCAATTCTTTAATCATTCCATCAACTACACCAACCTGAAATGGGATTTTGGTGATGGCAACGTGTCTGAAAACGTCGTCAACCCGAGTCACCTTTATACGCTACCCGGTGAGTATACGGTCAGTCTTTTTGTAAAGGGACACAATGGCCTGACAGACATTTTTAAAGAGACCATTACCATTCGAAAAGCGGTAAGTACACTTGCTGCAGATTTACTGCATAGTTGTACCGCCCAATCTATTACACTCAACACAAATAAACTGGAGGGCCGTAGCTATTCCTGGGATTTTGGTGACGGCATACTCATCAACAATTTTGATACAATCGCAGCGCACCAATATCAAAAAGCGGGCGTCTATCTTCCTTCCTTGCTTGTTACAGACAACGCGGGTTGTGCAACTGCTGTTACACTCGCCGACAAAATCGTGATTGATTCTTTGAACATATCCCTTGGCGATCTACCTCAAAGTATTTGTGCGCCGAGGTCTCTTACTTTCAATCCCCAAATTGTAAACGTCGCGGCCGACCAGGCACAGCAAACACTTACCTATCACTGGGATTTCGGTACAGGTAATAAAGCGGATACCTCGAATGTCAGAAATCCGGGTTTCAACTTTCAAAAGGCCGGGAACTTTATTGTGCGGCTAAATGTAAAATCACCCTACGGGTGCGAAAAGCAGGTGCAATCCACCATCCAGGTGCTGCAAGGTTTAGGCGCGGAGATGACCGGCCCTGTGCGGATCTGCGAAGGGGCGACCGCCCAGTTTTCGGGAAGCACCCTGCTACCAGGTCAGCCGGCCTGGAAATGGATCTTCCACGATGGCACTACGCTGTTGCAACAAAATCCGCCCGCGAAAAAATACAACGAACCCGGCGTGTTCCCGGTGAAACTGGTAGTAGACAACGGCGGTTGTGTAGACACGCTGGTTAAGACATTACAGGTAGATGCGAAGCCTATCGTTGGATTACCCTTTAAGCAATATACCCTGTGCAAAGGAGCCCGCGTAACGATTACCGCCACCGGCGGAAGCAGTTATGTTTGGTCGCCCGGCACCGGGCTGGATAACACCAATACGCCGGCAATTTCGGCCGCCCCGGTTATTAATACCATCTACAAGGTAACTGCTACCAGCAGTAATGGGTGCAGCAACAGCGATTCTCTCAGCTTTACGGTTGTGCAGCCCTTTGATGTACAGCTGCGTGAGGTGAAGCCAATTTGTGCACAGAGCAGTGTGGCGCTCCTCGCCTCAGGCGCGCATAGTTACCAGTGGATTCAAAATACCACAGGACTAAACAATTCAGCTATTGCAGACCCGGTTGCGCAGCCTTTGGTTACAACCATTTACACCGTGGTGGGCACCGATGCTAATAAATGTTTTACGGATACTGCCAGGGTAACGGTAACGGTTATGCCTCTCCCAACAGTTGATGCAGGCCAAAGCACAGTTTTGATGACCGGTACCACCCACCAGTTGCAACCCGTTTTTAGCACTGACGTAGTGCAATGGGCCTGGAGCCCGGCGAGTTATTTAAACTGCGCAACTTGTCCTGCCCCGGTTGCTTCACCTGCCGCACCGGTGAATTACAAGCTCACGGTTACGACGGCGGCAGGCTGTAGTGCTGCTGACACGGTTTCAATAAATTTATTATGCAGTGAAAGCCGGGTATTTATTCCTGCAGCATTTACGCCCAACAATGATGGAACCAATGACCTGTTCGCTATCAAAGGAGGTGGCATCCGGATCGTTCATCATTTCGTGATCTATGACCGGTACGGACACCCGGTTTTTGAACGCAGCAATTTTACGCTGCAGGACGCCGGGGCGGCCTGGGATGGCTATGCAAAAGGTTTACCAGTACCGGCAGGCTCGTACGTGTATTTTGCTGAAATGTCGTGCAATGAAAAAACATTTACCCGCAGGGGAAGCGTTATGGTTGTCCGTTAGTGGGTGAATGCACGCCTTTCACGCCTTAAATTTAATTGGCTTTTTAAGAGGCTGGTTAATGGATGATCGTTAGTTTGAAAGGAGCTTTGACAATGAAGTTTGCGCCGGAGTTCAGCGTGATGGTTCTGCAGATTCCATTGGTACCTACAATTACTTTTCCACCCCTGATGACCACATCCGTATTTGCATCCGGTAACGTGTTCAAACTCCAGTTTCCCGGATTTTCCCAGGCAGATGAGGGTGCAGTCAATCCCTTCCCTATCCATTCATTTGTGTAGCGGGTATCTTTAGCAACACTGGTGTTTACCCTTAAAACAATTTTTTCGTGTAACCCTGCGGCCACATCGAACGGGCGCTTCGGGGTTTGAGCAATCCGAATACCGCTTATGTCAAAAGTGAAATTGGTATTGGTGTAAAACGAAAAATCTTTTGTTAGGTAAACACTGTCGCCTCGTATTTCGAAATCCGGGTGGATCAGCACTTTCCCTTCACTGTCCACAAAATTGTATTGGACAGTTTCCGTCGCCGCAGCATCTGCAATCAGGTAGCCGATGAGGGTATTGGGTGGAGATTTCACCAGGATATTATTCACAGGTACATAGATAACGTTGGTTTTTGTCAAACAGACCGAAGCCTGGTCGAGATTGTTGTTATTGGAGATAAAATAATAAGGAGCGTTAAACGGACCAGAGGGTGAGATGGTCTTAAGCTGGCATACGTCGAGCTGATTGAGTGACGCGTTCCCATACACATATAAGTAATCGACCGCGGATCTGAGCACCGGCGCATTGATCTTCTTTAATGACTCGTTTTGATTGAAGTAAACAAAACCGCCCGTACTGTCAAGCAACGGGAAATCTACCTGCACCAGGTTGGCAACCTGGTGGAAGTAAATAGACCCCGTTACAGCGGTAAGATTTTTAAACAACAGTTTTGTGGGCGTCGTAAAACTCGTTTGGTGGTAGTACAATGAGGACATGACAGCATCATTGATAACCAACACCGTCGTATCCTCAGCAGCGATATCAAGAACATTGACCGTAAAATCTCCTTCAGTTCTCTCTCCCAGTTGGTTGATCGCGGTCACTTTAATGAAGTAGCTGTTCCTGGTTTCAAAATCAAACGATGAAGCGGTCAGAAGTGAGTCGTTACGGATCATGAATTTGTTGTTGTCCGCCATATCTCCAGATAGAAAGAAACGAAGTTTGTCACTGGCAGGTGCAGTGGCCGACAATTTACCCACCAGGCTCTTTACAACCTGGTTTTCCTTAACAGACCGGTTCGAAACAGACAGAGTTTGCGGCGCGCCGTTGCTAAAGCACAACGGTGTTTTATCAACCGCCGCCGTGTTATTTGAAACGGTATAATAAATTGAATATGGGTCCATTGGTAATTCAGGCGACTGGATCTCTTTGAGATTGCAAATAGCAAGCTGCTCCAGCGAGGCGTTCCCATACACATATAAATACCGCCCGACTGTAGTGAGGTTCGGAGCATTGATTTTTTTTAAGCCGACATTTTTATAGAAGTAAAAAATATCCGCAGAACTTTTCAGGAGTGGAAAATCTACGGAAATCAAATTCGTATTATTATGAAAATAGATGTGTCCCGCAACTGTAGTTAAATTTTTAAAAACCAGTTTGGTTGGTTTTGAAAATGTTTGCTGTTGATAATAAACAGTGGGCAAATTGGTTTCGGTGATCTCGATGATGGCCGTATCCTGCGTTCCTGAGGCCGGGCTGATATTGATAGAAAAAATTTTCTCAATTCTTTCTCCCAGTTGATTCACCACCGTTATGCCAATATCGTATGTGCTTTTAGTTTCATAATCAAATCCAGAGGCAGATAAGAGTGAATCCTTGTTGATCCGGAATTTGAAATTATCCATCAGGTCACCGGATAAAAAATAAGCCAGTTTATCATTCGGATTCGCGGTGGCAGACAACTTTCCCACCAGGGAATTGATCGCCCGATCTTCCGAAATAGTATTGTTGGATAAGGCCAGGCTCACGGGGCCTCCCTGGCTGAAACATAAGGGTATGGCATCGACCACTGGCGTATTGTTCATCACCTTGTAGTAAATGGCATACGGGTCATGAGTGATTTCCGGTGGGAAGATATCTTTGAGCTTGCAAACATTCAACTCGATAAGGGACGTATTTCCGTACACATATAAGTACCTGACGACGCTCGTCAAATTGGGAGCACTGATCTTTTGTAACTCGAGGTTCTGATGCGCATAAAAAATCCCGTTAGCACTTTTTAATAACGGAAAATCTACTTCTACCAGGTTCGAATTCATGTGAAAGGTGATATCACCGTCAACCGAGGTCAAATTTTTAAATACAAGTTTTGTTGGAGTTGAAAATTTTTGTTGCTGGTAATACACAGAAGACATGGTTGTATCCATGATTTCGATAACAACAGGATCTGCGGTAGATCCGAAGACAAGACCAGACCAGGTAAGGCTGGCAATAAAAATTATTTTTCTCATAGAACGGGTTGGGTACGGGTTCAGTGGCGAAGATAGGGCCTGGCCGTGGCATGCTGCCCGCAGCCCGAAAATAAATTATCCGGGAGATGAAAGGAGACGGATATCGGACAATAAATGCCGCTAACAGTGTTGGTGTTAACCGGTAAGCAGCCAAGAAACGAGGTGAACAGAGGGAAATCGTTACAATGCCTGCAGGATGGCTTCAAGCACGGCTTCTTTTTGTATGAGTAGTTGCAGTAACCGGACCTGGTTACTGGCACGGGTAAAATTCTGGCCCGCGTATTTTGAGCCATAGTATACATCGTTGTTGAGATAGTCTGTGAGGAACCGCAACGCCTGCATGTAGATCATAAATTTACCCGCATAAATAAAATGGCTGCGCTCTGCTGCAGTCAGTTCATGCTTCATTTCTTCGAGGTAACCCGCCGCAACGGCTTTGAAAAAATCTTCGCGGATAGCGATCTTTTCCAGGTCGGCTTCTTCTTCGCTTACGGGTGACAGGTAGGTCCGCAGCATATCGCCAACATCGCTGATAAAATAACCCGGCATCACTGTATCAAGATCGATCACGCACAAGCCCTTATCCTGTTCGTTGAACAACACATTGCTGATCTTCGTATCATGGTGGGTAACTCTTTTTTTAAAGGCAGCATTTGTGCTGATCTTTTCACTCGTGGTAACAATACCGCGCTGCTGCTGCAGGAAGGCAATTAGTTCCTTCGCTTTCTCAATGCGTTCCGGGTTTCCATTGCGGCAAGCATTTTCAAATTGCTGATAGCGCAAGGGCAGGTTGTGAAAATCAGGTAGGGTGATCATCAAGGCATCTGTGGGGAAACCGGCGAGCAAGCGGGTAAACCGGCCGAACTGCCGTGCTGCTTCATAAGCCTGCTCCGGCGTGCTTACGACATCAATGGTATGCGAGTTCGGCACAAACGGGAAGAGGCGAAAATAACCCTCTCCTGCTACGTGAATGATGTCTTCCTGCACCTTATTTTGCGCCGGTGTTACAAAAAGATAATTCGGATGATGGGTAGACAGGAATGCACTTATGAGACGGATGTTTTGTGCAATATCAGCCGGCTTCTTAAAAACATTGTCGTTGATCTTCTGGAGAATAAACTGTTGCTGTTCATCTTCCACGAGCCAGGTATGGTTGATAAGGCCGGTGCCGAAAGGCTTGGCCGATTTATCAATGCCATAACTATCGAGGATGGTTTGCAACATAACGAATGTATAAGGGTATGAAAGTATAACAACCTGCGTTTTAAAACACGTGCAAACGCTTGCGGAAATTGTCCCGGGAAACAGCTACTACCAGTGCCGCATAAACGAAATATTGAATTCCGTATTCTTCTCGCTGGGTGCTCATTCTATTTACCCTCGTGTATCACCAGTTGCGATTCCAGGATGATCTTGTAAAAAGTTGCATTGGTGGTTTCTGCCTCATCACCGGTCTTTTGCTGGAGTAATTCTATCAGGGTCTCTGTTGCTTTCTGACCTTGTTGGTATGGGAACTGTTCTACCGAAGCCAGCGGCGGAAACGCTGTGTAGTTGCTCATCGGGAGGTTCGCATAACTCACAAAGCAGACATCCTTATTGATCTTAAACTTCATTTTTTGCGCCTGTTGCACTGCGTCGAGGGCAACATAATCGTTAAACGTAACAATGGCCGTCGGCCGGCGCCGTCCACTTAATAACTTTTCCGTGGCAGCACACACGCTTTCCTTCGTGAGGTCGCAATTGAGCACCAGCGCAGGATCGTATTTTAAGCGGCTTTTCGTCATGGCCTGTATATACCCCTCAAGCCTTTCTTTGGTGGCAGGCAGTTTCTCAGGGCCATTGATCATACCAACGATCCGGTGACCTTTCTTGAAAAGAAAATTGATGGCCTGCACCGTACCATTGATCATGTTGCAGGCAACATAATGAATGTTGGGAATTTTTGGAATGCGGTCAAAATAAACGATGGGAATATTGTAGGATTGCAACGCTTCGAAATGCTCGTAATTAGTGGTATTCTTCGAGATAGAGATCAGGAGTCCATCCACGCGGTGCTTCTTCATGGTGTCGATCAACTGCTTCTCTTTGTCGGCACTATCGTGCGATTGCCCCATTAGCACGGTGTAATTTGCCTTTTGCGCAGCGTCTTCAATGCCACTGATGGCCGAGGAAAAAAATGCCTCGCTCAGCTCGGGAAGGATAACTCCAATGGTAAATGTTTTTCCCTGTTGAAAGAAGATCGCAGTCTGGTTAGGTTCGTAGTGCAATCGCTTAGCAAGCTCCTGCACCCGCATCCGGGTTTGTATGCCAATGTTTGGATGATCGTGCAAAGCACGCGAAACAGTAGAGATGGAAATGTTAAGTTGTTTGGCAATTTCTTTTATGGTAGGCAATTTATTTTCCATGCAAGTAAAGGTAAGCTACCATAACAATTCTATGCAAACGTTTGTCTGAAAATCGTAACGCATGCAGGCCGATGAAAGCATTTGCGGATATTGCAGTCGAATCATTTCTCTTAATTTTTTCCACTATGATATTGACCGGGAATAACTCCTCCAACAAGCGTTTACTCGTGCTTGATATCATGCGTGGGTTGATCATGATACTGCTTGCGGGTGAAAGCTGCCGCTTGTATGAGAGCATTCATGAACTTGATTTACCGGGAGCCGGCCAGCTTTTTGTAAACCAGTTTTTTCATCATCCCTGGCACGGGCTGCGTTTTTGGGACCTGGTGCAACCGGCCTTCATGACGATGGCTGGAGCTGCCTTATACATCTCGTATTTCAGCAAATTTCAAAAAGGAATTTCCTGGTCACAGAATTTTAAACATGTTGCGCTGCGCTGCTTAAAGTTATTCATAGCGGGCACTGCGCTTCATTGCGTCTATTCCGGCAAACTGGTTTGGGAACTCTGGAATGTGCTGACGCAGTTATCTGTAACCACGCTTATCGCTTACCTCATTATCCGGCGTTCAACTATTTTCCAGGTGGTTGCCTGCATCGCATTATTGTTGCTTACCGAATTTCTCTATCGTTTTGTGTTGATGCCGGGCTTCGATCAACCGTTTGTTATGGGCAAGAATTTTGGAAGTTGGATGGACGTAATATTAATGGGAAAAATAAATTCCGATGGATGGGTCGCCATCAATATTTTGCCAACCGCGGTGCACACCATCGCCGGCGTGCTTACCGGGAAATTGCTGATCAGTGAAATTGCGCCCGCTAAAAAAATCTACACTTTATTGATCGCAGCGGGGCTTTGTCTCCTGGCTGGTTTTGCCCTTGACCTGGGCGGAATAACGCCGATCATTAAACGCATAAGTACTTCGTCTTTTGTGCTCGCATCTGCCGGGTGGGTGTTGTTGATCATGGCGATCCTTTACTGGATAACCGATGTACGAGGGTGGAAAAAGCATGCATGGATCTTCGTGGTGGTTGGCATGAATGCCATATTTATTTACTTATTTTTTGAAACCCTGGGACATCAATGGCTCAATGGGGTCGTCGCTGTTTTTGTAAAGGGCTTCGGAGGCCTGGTCGGTTTATCCGAAAAACTGCTGAATATCCTTTCCGCAGTAGTCACCCTGTTTTGTGAATGGTTCCTCTGTTATTGGTTGTATAAAAGGAAAATCTATTTTAAACTTTAGTGATGAAAAAAATATCAATACCGGCCTTGCTGCTGCAGCTTTCCTGCGCAACAGCACAACAGCTAAATCACCGGTACAAACAATCCCCGGAAGTATTTCCCAACGCGGGAAGGGGCTTCTACATCCCCACCGGAACAAAGGCCGTTGATTATAAATTACTCGATGCCGCTACGCTACAATCGTACACGAAATTTCAGCAGCTAGACAAGGCCAAATACCAGGCGATCGCAGGGAAGGAGGAATTTATTGGTACCTGGGGCGAAAGTTATTTCACCGATCATTTCGGCGATGCGGATACCAATGGCATTGGCGTGTGTGACATTATTAACCGGCTTCAACAAACCAGTAGCTGTAAACCAACGGCTTCAGTATAACCTTTGATACATGAATAAACCTTCTTCCCTGGTTGGTATTGAACAGTCCAAATGGGGTTCTGTTAACGACCAGGATGTTTGTCTTTTCACCTTGCAAAATAAGAAGGGCACCCGGCTTACGGTTACTAACTATGGCGCAACAGCGCAGTCATTATTCACGGCTGACAAACACGGAATTCTTGCGGATATCCTGTTGGGTTATCCGAATTTAGCCGACTACCAGGAGGATGATTTTTACATGGGTTGCGTGGTGGGCAGGTATGCCAACCGGATCGCTGGCGGCAGGGTTGTCATTGACGGGAAGGAACACCAGTTGGCTACGCGAAGTGGCGGCTATCACCAGCATGGCGGCGTCCAGGGTTTTAACAAGAAAGTGTTTGGCTATGCTATTTTTGAAGCGGAAACTTCCCGCGGAATACATTTTACTTACACGAGTCAGCATCTTGAAGAAGGCTTCCCTGGTACACTTACATTACAGGTAACCTATACACTCGATGATGCAGACAACTGGATCATCGAATACCGGGCATCCACTGACCAGGCAACGTTGGTTAACCTTACGCAACATGCATATTTTAATTTATCCGGCCAACCGGGACAATTAATTGATGGGCATGAATTGAAGATCAATAGTAATTACTACCTGCCTGTAAATGCGATGCAGGTTCCTACCGGTAAGTTGGCCAGCGTGGCAAACACGCCGTTTAATTTTAGCAGTTTTAAAAAAATTGGAAAAGACCTTGCAACCGACCATGAACAGTTGCGTTTAAGCCGCGGCTATGACCATAGTTTCGTATTGAAGAAGGCCTCCTCACCTGCACTTGTTCATGCCGCTGTGTTGCGGGAAAAAAAATCGGGCAGGGAGCTGAATGTTTACACAACCGAACCAGCGGTTCATTTATATACCGGGAACTTCCTGGATAACCTGGCGGGAAAAAATCAGCAGCGCTACCCGCAACGCGCCGGCCTTTGCCTGGAGACACAGCATTTCCCCGATGCACCAAATCAGCCGGATTTCCCTGCCACTACCCTGCGCCCAGGTGAAGAATTTTACAGCAAAACAATTTTCAAATTTTCAGTAACATCATAAGTCAACAATTCACTCCGCACACCAGCCTCTCTAATACCCGCTTCTCTTAAATACAATTTATTTTTAGTTGTTACGCACAATTCTTTGTTGCCGGTGAACCGCCCCAACGCCGATACCAATCATTTAATATTGCATAAATATTAAATACCACTTTGATTCCGGAGAACTTACTTCTACCTTGTTCCTGCCTTCTACATCTTCTTTCACCCTTAAATCAACGTTCAAATGAACCAGTTCATTCCACCCCATGCCTCACGCGTAAAAAGTTACCAGGTCGATGAATCATTTTTTACCCTCCGGCCTGTGTACCTACTGTTTGCCTGTCTCCTTATTTTTTTGCTTTCCTGTACAAAGACGCGGGACGAGTCGTCTTCTCTTGCAAGCGCTGCGGCTGTTGCAGCCAATAAAGAAATAAGCGGAAAAGTTGGTATCAATGTCCTGCTGAAAACAGCTATCACAAAAGACATCGTCACTGAGTTGAAACTATATGGCTCTGTGGGGAAGACCTTCCCGGAGTTGAAAGCCCTGACGATGATGATCACCGCAGATAAGCTGGCGAAGATCCAGGGACTCGCCTTTGTAAAATTCGCAAACCCCGATGCGGAACGTAATGGCGGCCCGGTAGACGCTGTTCCAGTGCCTGATTTCTCCGCTGGCATAAGCACCTGGAACCTCGACGCGATCAATGTTACTGAGACCGGGCAAGGCCGCACCAACGTGCCTGACGGCGCTGGTGTGTACATCGGCGTGCTTGATACGGGCCTACCCGATTCCTGGCGGCAATATTTTCCACAGGAAAGAATCGCGACACAATATGCCAAATCATTTGGCGGTGGTGGCAATGAGCAAGGCAACGTTTCGGAACAACCTAACAAATGGGAACACGATCAGAATAGCCATGGCGGCCATGTAACGAGCACGATACTCGGCTACAAACTGGGCACTGCCTTTGTAAATGGTGTAGCGCCGATGGCGAATATTATTCCCGTGAAAGTATTGAATCAAAATGGATCAGGTTGGTCTTCGACGGTTTCTGAAGGAATTCTATACATCGCTTCGCTGAAAGCCGGTGTGTTGAAAAATTCTCCTGTTGTTATCAACATGAGCCTTGGAGGACCGGAACTGGATGCCATGGAAACCGCAGCAATTGATTATGCCATTTCCACCGGTGTTATCATTGTGGCCTCTGCAGGCAATTCGGGTGAAGCAGGCATGGGCTACCCAGGTGGCTACGAACCTGTGATCAGTGTTGCGGCAGCACTATGGAAATCAGCCTTCACAACACCAACCTGGTGGTATGCGCTGGATGTCGCAGATCCAACCAACACAAATGATTTTGCAATTGCATCTTTCTCCAGCCGTCAGAAAACCGGGCAGGACTTGGATGTTGCTGCGCCAGGGTATGCTGTGCTTGGGCCATATCAAATCAATAGCGGGCAATTGAGTTATTATTTTCTCGCAGGCACTTCCATGGCCAGTCCACATGTGGCCGGTATCGTTGCTTTGATGGCACAGGTAAAACCGGGGATCACCCCGGCCCAGGCTGAGTTAAAGTTAGAAGCCGCCGCACTACCCATGGCTGCAGGTGCCACTGCTGCCGGTCATGGCTTTATTACGGCAGACGCGGCAATAAGTGGTTTGTAAAGTTCTTCAGTAAAAAGGCAAATAATAATAAACATATCACTAAACCCAGGCTTCCATTTTGCGGGATTTTTTTTCCGGGAAATGGAAGCTTTTTTATTGCGTTGAAGCTGGATTGATTCGGGAGTTATGACGCATTTAAAGGTGTTGGCGGATCGGCGGTTTGCTAGGCTACTACGCTGATTTGCACCGTGAAAGGCAATCCAGGATTACTAGAGCGATCCTCGCTTGATGATGACAAAGGGATTTTTAACCTGGGCAATCTCATTTTTTAAAATGAGCTCCGCCGCTGTTTCGCCCATTTTCTTAAAGTCGGTACTCATTACCGTTATGTCGAGCAATTCTTTTAATTCCGATTCATTAAAAGAGATGATGCCAATATCCTTGCCCAGGGTTAGCGTCGACTTGCGTACTTTTTTTACCAGGGCGGCAAGGTCGTCGTCGGCAATGACAATATAGGCAACCGACTTTGCCGGTTTGATCTCGTCCTCGTTGGTTAACACCGAAAATTTCTTTCCATATTGGTTGCAAAAATCTTCCAGGCCTTCAATGATACCCGGCGGGTGATGGCTGTGCTGGGGAAATATGATGCTTAGCGTATGATATTTATCCAACAGCTCAACAGCGTCACCCAGGGCGCCCGAGATATCACCGCGAAAATCCTGGTACACAGATTTCGAGTCATCGAATCCCGGCAGATATTTGTCTAACAACAACAACTCATGTGGAGGTATTTTTTTCAGGATATCCTTGAACGCACGTGGTGGCGTATGTACCTCGAAATGCGGCATGATCACGTAATGATTGTATTGCCCGAGGTTCGCTTCGACGATCTTTTTCAAGTGCTTTGGACTGTAATGATGAATGTGCAGGTCAACCACCGCCTTGTTACCGAGCGCTTTTAGAAAGCTGTAATAGATGATCTTTTTGAAAGAGCTGAGCTTATTGAAAACGAGCAGGATCCGCAAACGGGTTTCTTTTTTTCCCAGCACGTAGTACCCTTTGCCGGTTACGGAACCGATGTAGCCGTCCTGCTTTAATTTTTTATATGCTTTCTCAACTGTATCCCTCGCGACATTGTAGTTCTCACTGAATACATTGATGGAGGGCAGCACAAAATTCTTTTTGACAGCTCCTTTCTCTATGTCTTTGGCAATGGATTTC
>JAURWD010000220.1 GCA_030655145.1 Ferruginibacter sp. | reverse complement strand
AACTTTGTTCTTCGCACTTTGCACAAAGACGGGTTGGGCAGATTTTTTCCAGGAAGCCGGATTCATCAGGTCGCTACCGGCTGATGCGGTTAGCATGCCCAGGGCATAGTAATCCGTCCAGCAGCCGCTGGCTGAGTATATGAGGAAGAGTTTGTTTTTGTTCGCCAGTATCTGTGGCCCTTCGTTAACGTCGACATGCCGAACATCATTGGGATCATTGAGATCGCCGTGCGTTTCCCAGTCCAGTTCAGGAGTGGAGATCAGTACTCTTTCACCCGTTACGGTCCAGGGATTTTTCATGCGGGCCATATAGATATTCTGTTCGCCATTTTCGTCGCCTTCCCATCCAGACCAAACAAGGTATAATTTTCCACGGTGCTGGTATACAGAGCCGTCGATGGACCATTTATCGTCGGGAGTTGTGAGTTTACCTTTCACCGCCCACTTCCCCTTCATGGGATCTTTCGAGGCATTTTCGAGTACCCATAGCCGGTGACCCGGATTGGCTCCGCTATCTGCAGCAAAATAGATGTACCACTTATTGTTGAGATAATGTATTTCGGGTGCCCAGATCTCTTTTGAATAAGGTCCGGTTGCAGGAGGTGTGAACACAATTTTTTTGGGGGCGTTCTTCAGATCAGCGATGGAAGTCGTTTTCCAGATGGTGATATTCCTTCCAGTGGTATTCGTATAATAATAGTAACCGTATTTATAGATGCACCAGGGGTCTGCTCCTGAAGAAAGGAGCGGATTTTTAAACGTTTGGCCGGATTGGGCAAGGGCGTTGAAGGTGCCCATCAGCAAAATAATGGTTCCTAAGATTGTCCTATTCATGATTGATCCTTGTGTTGTTCGGGTGCTTTAACCCAGAATTTTGAGTTACCTAACCATTCGTAATTTAAGTACTGTGCGGGTAACTAACAACAACCTGAAAAGTTTAGCGGTGCTTGCTTAACAATTGACTGATGATTTATTGTCTTTTACTGTATGAAAGGTTCTGACTGCTGCGGATGAGGTAGATCGGACGATGCTAAAAATTAGAAATGCCCCACCGTTGAGGAGAGGCATTTTGATGTTATTGGTAGTCCCGACAGGAATCGAACCTGTATCTAAAGTTTAGGAAACTTCTATTCTATCCATTGAACTACGGGACCAGCATTTGTTAAAAGGCTCCGCGTGCAGCAGATTTTTAATAACTGGCGCAAGTTAGGAAAAAAACAGGTAGAGGTTTGGTGGGGAAATCAAATTCTTGGAGATTATTTGACCGGCTTTCTTACCTCGAAAAATGTTCTGCCAACCCCGGGTTCCCCGTTTGGCGTGATGCCCTGCACCTCAACCATGTACTTTCCCGGCAGATCCGAACTATAAAAACCCGCCTGGTATTGCCCATCTTTGCCCGTCTTGATATTTGGCATCCAGCTCAATACATTTCTAAAATCCGGTATACGGCTCGCTGCTTTCAAATTGGTTTCATAACCCGGCGCATAAAATTCGCGTTGCAGTTGTAGGCCTTCATAATCAATAACGGTTGTTTCAGGATCCAGTTCATAGCCCTGTAAATCTCCATTATAAGTGAACATATTGATGATGCCATCGAATGCGGTATTGCCATAAAAATACCGGCGGGTGACTGTCTCGAGCCTCCGGATCTTCAGCGGGTCGTAGCGCATAAATTTCTCGACGTCAAACAATGGAACGCCATCCAAAAGGATCAGCGGCTGCTTGTCGAACATGCCATTGTATTTATCGGCATCGTTGTACACCAGTAAAAAAAATTTGCCATTTCTCCTGCGCACACCGACAGAGTAAACATACTCCCGCAATACTTCCTCCACCGTTGTAAACCTGGTATAACTATCCAGGAAGTAAATTTCATTTGGATGATGATAGAATTTTGTGGTGTCAATCTCCCTCTCCTGCACCTTCATCCGCATTGGTCCGTTGTAAACATTTTCTACCTGGGCGCTTAAATTATGCGCAGCAAGGGTTTGCTGGTATTTGAAAGGGACAGCATAAATGGGAATGATTCTATCTGCAAAATCATCCGAATAAGCGTTATTGATCTCTACCCGGTAGGTGTTTGAGTCATCGGGGGCACCCTGTACAATGATCCCAGGTGTCCCGAGCATTTTGTTCATTTCGAATTTAACCATTCCCTTCTCATCACTCAGGGACGTACGAAAAAGAGGATTACTTCCGGGCACCGATAAATATCCACGGACATTTGGAGCCGCCTGGCCAGTTTTGCTATTGACGATTTTGCCGGTCACCAGCATGCCTTTCTGCTCTGGTGCAAATTTGAACAAGGGCTTTTCATTATTTACTATTTCTTCCCACCGAAACCGGCGCCAGCCATTTACAAGCATCAGGTGATCGATATCGCTCGCCGTAGATGCAGCCGTGAAATAATAAGATGGTGATTCCACAAATCCTGGCAATTCTCCAATCAGCCAGAGATATTCGTGAATCGTGGATTGGGCAGGCTGCTGCAAAGAATCTAACCGAAAAACGGTCATAGACATATCAGCGAGGGCCGGTTGCTTATTTGGTGTAAACGCACTAACAGACAGGTTGATCTTTTGACGCGTAGTATAAACCGGTGCATCCGGTTTCAGGGAAATGTCCAGTCCCGGAAGCGGGTATTTAAAATAAAGCCGCTCACACAAAGGCTTTTTGTCGGCATTAAAAACGGTGAACTGCGAAATGCCGGCACCGGGTTTCAATTTGTCGATCATAAATACTGCTTTGCCATTCTGCAATGACCCACCTTGTACAGCTTTGACGGTACCGCGTGTTTGAATAAACAAGTACAGCATGTCGCCGTCGGCTCCAACATCAGCATTACTTACCTCAACCTTTAGCCGCCGTTCGTCGGCGTCCGTTAGCTGCATGACGTAACCAGTTTTATAAGCGGCAGGAAGTTCCCGGGTTACCACCACACCGTTACCCAATTGCACCACCGCCGTGTAACGCTGCTCGTTTTTAGGTGTGAACACAAAACTGCCCATTCCAAACTTTTGAGAACTGGCAGTTGCAACCGTATCCTTGTTGCCAGCCAAAATAAACAGCTTACTATCAACACTACTACCAAAACGATCTTTCACACTAAATGCCACCTTACTCTGCAGACCCGCTACAAGATTACCGCCCTCCGGGAAAAAGCGCACATCATAACTGGTAGCCGCAACAGCTGCCGTTTGTTGAGTTGCTTTTTGGGTATTCACAATTGTCAGAGTCTTCTCAAAGAAAAGAGACGCGTCAAAATTTTTCATCCAATTGCTGTACGCCCTCAGTTTGTATGACCCGGAGTTGATGGTTACGGGCACATACAAGGAGCCATGACCCGTACTGCTGTCCATTTCTATTTTTGATTGCAACACCACCTTATTGTTGTTATCCAACAGTTCGATATAGGCAACCTTGCTCAGGTTTAAAGGCTTATGAAACTTTGCGTCTACACTATAGATCTTAAACCAACAAATTTCGCCGGCTACATAAAATTCTTTGTCGGTGTGCAGGAACATTTTCTCTTGCACGCCTTGTTGCTGGTACTCATTGAACTTAGCCGTTAAAAACGCGTCAGCGGTTTGGGCCATCCCGACACCCGACAAACTGAGTGCGCAAAGGCAGGCAAACAACTTCACCGAGAACGGATAATATTTTTCCACGTAATTGATCATCAGGTTTAATAAATTTTTTACTCGGCCTAAGGCCAGAATGAAGGCTTAATATTGGTACCGGTTCGGGTGCAATCAACACAATCACTGCTGCTCACCCCGAAATAGATAATGGCGGTACCAAAGGTTTCCAATACATCTGTGGGAACAAGGCCAGAACCCTGGGCTACGTCTATACTGTCAGGGGTGTTGAGCACCCTTGCTTCCATACAATCCGATCTATAGTTCCACTGCGGCACTTCACTATTATCAATAAAAAGTCGTTTGTCTTCTACCGTGCAGATGCTGATAAACCCTATCACAACTTCTTCGGGGTTCGACACATTATGAATGTTCCCAATTAATTGCGATGGTTGCGGGTCGAAGATAGACCCGGTGCCTTCTGTATTTTTTCGCATCTTTTCTAAAAATTCGTATGCTTCTTTCGTCAGGCCATATTGCCGTACATAGATACTGTATAGCTCGCTCAATTTCCGATCCCGTGCGGGAATCAGTAAGAAGGGTTGCCTGGAGATTACATCACTGCTTAATTTAGCCGACGAGCCCAGGATAATACTTGTTGAAATTGACGAGCGCCAGCAGATGAGGATGCTTGAATCGGGTAATCCACGAATGGGATCTTTGTACTCAATGGCATTTTGCCCCGGCGTGTAGCGCAAAAAAGATTTGAATGCCGAATGAAACTCCCAGGTTTCATGGTAGTCCCACAGGTAATACCGCGTATCATTTTGCGGATCGTGTGTGTTGAATTGAAGCCTCACTCCTTCCGCGCTGCGCACCCAACTGATGCTGTCTATCGGAGGGGTAACCTTAACGCCGACGTAGTCTGATAGGTATTCTTTTCCGTCCGTTGTTTTGATACGCAGGCGATACTGCTTGTTGTTATTGATGTCTAACACCGTTGTATAAACGCCGGCAAAAGTTTCCGGCAAAACCTGAACGCTATTATCATCCCCTTCCACCTGCACCAGGGCACCCTGCTCTGTCCGCTTCGTCGCTGCATTTGTTTTATTGGTCCTGCTTAATTCAAGTTTGGTTGTTTGCGGGCCGGGACTGATAAACCCCTCAATGACCAGGTAGCCTGTTTCAGGCGAATCGGTTGGCAGGTCAAATTTTTCTTTACACCCGGCGACCAGGAGTAACAGTATACCATAGACGAACTTTCTCATGTGCACTTTTTAAAACCTGATGTTGAAATTTACATAAGGGATGGCGCTGCCGAAAATGGACAGCTTGTACCCCTTGATTACACCGTTCTCAGAGAGGAAATAAACTGAGTAAGGATTTTTTCTTCCCGTTAGGTTATAAACCCCGATGGTCCACGAATTATGTGTCCATTGTTTCACTTTATGATTTCCTTCAATATTCATTGAAAAATCTGTACGGAAATAATCAGGGATACGATATGCATTTCGTTCGCCGTACAAAGTCCTGATCGAGCTGCCGTAAGTGAAACTCCCGATGGGCAAAGTAATGGGCCGACCGGTGCTATAGGTCGTATTCAGGGAAAGACTAAAGCGGTGACTTAACCGGTAGTTAGCGATCATGGTTACGTCATGCGGTTTGTCATAATTAGCCGGGTAATAATTCCCTTTATTAATTACCTCACCCGCGATCGGATCATCCATTTTCAACTGCGTTCTTGAATAAGTATAACTTATCCAGCCGTTCAATTTACCCGCAGGTTTGCGAACCATCACTTCAACGCCATAGGCTTTTCCACGTGTCGTAAAAACATCAGTTTCTACATGATCGTTCATGATCAGTTGAGCACCGCTTTTATAATCCAGATAATTTTTTATGTTTTTGTAGTAGACCTCTAAGGATGTTTCAATAGTGTTGGCGCGAAAATTCTTATAAAGCCCTAATGAAACCTGGTCGCCGAATTGCGGTTTAATGTTGGGGTCGCTGAGCTTCCAGATATCTGTGGGTGCCATCGATGTAACATTTGACATGGAATGAATGTACTGGCGCTGCGTGTTGTACCCTGCTTTAATAGAAAAACTATCAGAAAAAGCATACCGCATAGAAACCCGGATTTCAGGCCCGCCGTAGGTTTTTATAAAATTGCTTCCTGTATAAGATTTTGATTCCAGCATATTAGTTTCCGTGCGTGGTATACCTGGCGCGTAGGTATTTACAGTTTGTGGACCGAGATAATTGTAGAAAGAAAAACGGACGCCGGCATCGAAAAATAATTCCGGGGTGATGTTGTATTTGTCACTCAGGTAAATTGCAGATTCCAGTGCCTGTTCGGTGGCAACTGTGTCCGCCAACACCAGGGATTTTCCACCCACCGGCAAATAAGATCCGGGATGCAATTTGTAGTAGATGGAGTTTAACCCGAACTCAAGCCTATGTTTTACACTCAGGTTATAATTGAAATGAGTTTTGAGATAGGTCTGGTTGATATCAAACCCAAGTTTGTACGCGGTTATTTCATTTGACTCACTGGTGATATTATAGTCGTACCGGTCATATCCAACTGTGAATAGAGCATTGAGCTTATTGTTGAAGAAATGCTTTAATTTAAGCGAGATGTTTTTGTTGCCGTAACTATAAAAAGTATCACTGTTGAGGTTGAAGCGATCATTGCTCATGTAGCCCGTAACATACAGCGTGGTCTTCTTTGTGAATTCGTGTGAAATATGGAGATTAAAATCATTAAAAGAAGCCCGGCTGTTCTTATACTGATCAGGCAAAATATTAAGCAGCCATTTTGCGTAAGTAGTACGTCCGCCAAGAATGAATGAAGACTTGTCATTGATAAGCGGCCCTTCCAGGTTAAACCGGCTGGTCAACAACCCAATACCGGCAGATCCCGTTACCTTTTTCTTATTGCCCTCGCGACCGGTAATGTCTATAACGGAAGAGAGGCGGCCTCCGAATTTTGCAGGCACACTACTTTTATAGAGCTCAACATCTTTAACGATCTCTGGATTGAACGCTGAAAACAGCCCGAAGAAATGCGCTGGATTATAAATGGTCGCGTCATTGAAAAGGATCAGGTTTTGATCGGCTGCTCCACCCCTCACGTTCAAGCCCGTACTCGCTTCACCAACTGATTTCACACCGGGAAGCGTTAGTACTACCCGTAGAACGTCAGCCTCTCCAAAAACCACGGGCACCTGCTTAATTGTTTTGATGTCGATTTTTTGGACGCCCATTTGCGCACTGCGGATGTTATTGATCTTTTGCGCCGACATGGTTACATTTTTCAGGGTCATGATCTGTTGCTGAACCTCGATGTTCATTTTTCCATCAGCATGCAACACAACCTGCCTGCGGGTATCTTTTATTCCCATTCCCTGGATACTCAGCGTATGTTGACCCTTGGGTAAGGTGAGGGTGTAATAGCCATTTTGATCGGTCGAGATATTCACCTTTAGTTTATCGATATATATAGAAGCACCAATGATCGCCTCACCGGTTTTCCCATCCTGCAGGTAACCATCCAATATCGCCGTGCCCTCAACATTCATCAGGCTGCGGTCGCCGATCTCATATAGTTTATTTTCAAGGGAAGATCGCTGCACCGGTTTATCCGCTTCGTAGCCCGCGTTACCAAACCTATTTGTTTGAGTGCTATCGTTGCCTGCATCTCCCCCACTTGCGATCCCTTCAAATAAGGTGGTTTTCAAACCACGACCTTTTGTAAGAAACACCTGTTTACTCTCGTCGATGGCAAACTGATAGTCTGTGTTTGCAAAGGCGGTCGCCAATACTTCAGCTAACGGCTTTTCCTTCGCGGAAAAATTAATGACCAGGCTGTCAAAATCTTTCGGATTGTAATAGTAAGTATCTCCCGTTGCCTGTTCGAGCTGGCGAACAAACTGTTCGATATTGAGGTTTTTAAATTCACCTGTGATGAGAACGATCGGATCGTTTTGAGCGGAAGAACTCAGGGTACAAAACAAACAAACAATTGTCATCACATATAAAGAGACATGCTTCATATTATCTGGGTCGGATTAATTGGTCGTAATAAATGACAGCCTTGGTAATGGTATTCTCCTTGTCTCGCCGAAAGTTTAATCGGTTTGATTGTATATATTTTTCCACTTCTCCTCTCCTATCTCTTAATATATCTAATAAGGCTCCTTTATTTTTTACCCGGTGAAATTGATTGTCCTTTTGAATGAAGTAAGAAACCTTGTCCAACACTTCAACCTGGTAACCCTCCGTTACTGACAATACCTCTTTGAACTCTTTATATTCCTTTTTGTAGAGGTTCAAGCCTCCTGTATGCAGGATTTCATAATAACCCGTTGGTAGAACCTGGTTTACTGTGTTGATAGGCAACCGAACAAACCGGTGATCTGCGATAGTGAATTCAGGTAATCGGTCATTGATCAGTTCGACCCGAACGCCTGCATCCAATATGACCATGTCAAGGTGCTGGTCAAAAAGGAGTTTTACATTTTCGTAAAATTTGTCCTCATAATTCACAGTTCCTGCTGCGTACTGGTTGGTTTGGAAAAATGGGTGCCCCTCTTTAATAAAAGTGAAGGTGTAGGGCTTGTATTGACGGCCGTTCACGATGGGCGACTCAGTAGTCATAGCTTTTTCGTAGACGCCGACGGTATTTTTTAGCGACTGGGCATATAATGAACTATCATTTACGTCAGTTTGCGCGGCAGCACTCAATTGTAGCAGCGCGAGGCCGCCAGCGGTAAGCAAGGCATTCAGCTTAGATCTTGTCATGCAATGGCAATGGAATAAGAAAGTTAGTGGTTGGGAAATCACCGGCTGCAGGCAGACTGCTTTCCGGCCATCAACAATGTTACAACTGTTTTTATAGTTTGATTTACCACTCATGTATTTTTGAGCCCCAATTTTTTCGTATTTCGGCAAGGCACCCGGTCTATTCCAAATGCTGCATAAGTTATTCCTTGGAGCAGTATCTTTGCTCTCCTAATAATATTTCAAGTATATGAAGTGGCTGAATGTTCTTATAAAGTATAGACTGTGGATTGGGATCGTACTGTTGGCACTGGCAATTTTTACGAATATACAGGCAGGATTCTGGCCTTCTTTTGTGTTATACCTCGTGGCGGTCGTCTTGATCGTCGGCCATTTTGTTTTTGGGCCCATGCGCCTCATCCAGGAATGTATGGAAACAGGTGATATGGAAGGTGCTAAAAAAGTACTTGCCTCTATCTGGTTCCCGGGGTTATTGATCAAACCGATACGCAGTGTTTATTATACGGTTCAGGGCAACCTGGACATGGTGGATCAAAATTTTGATGGGGCAGAAAAAAACTTAAAGAAAAGCCAGGAACTGATGGGTGATGGATCGGGTTTGATGGGTGGCCAGATGAAGCAGGCGGAAGGGGCCAATAAATTACAACTCGGAATGCTGGCTATGCAAAAAGGCGACATGAAGCAAGCAGAAAGCTATATCCGCGGAGCGATCAGGGCCGGTTTGCCAGATAAGGAAAACGAGGCCGCTGCTTATCTCCAGTTGTCTTCCATCATGATCAATAAACGTGAGTTCAGGGCCGGAAAAGAATATTTCCGCAAGGCGAAGGGGTTAAAACCAACTACACCGCAGATCGCTGACCAGATCAAGCAAATGGAGAAATATATTTCCAGGATGCCGGGCTAAATGCCAATTTTTTACGCAATTGCTTTTCTTAATTTCTTAAGTTAATTTCCCCGTCAAAGGGATTGCAGTATCTGTCTTCCGAAACAGCTCTTCGACTTTTGTATACCGGAAATCAAAAATGCCTTTCAATTGCTTCGCAACGAACAGTGAATTGGCAATATCTCCTAAAAACCAAAAGGGCAGTTTGTAGTGCACAATGTCGATCATTTCCACGCCGGCAGGCGTTTCTGAAAAATGATGCTGGTGATGCCATAAGCTATAGGGACCAAAGCGTTGCTCATCCACAAAATATTTTTTATCCTCCACATGCGTGATCTCTGTCATCCAGTAGAGTGGCACATTTAATACCGGGCTCACCGTATATTCAATGACCTGGCCGGGATACATTTTCTTTCCATGATGTTTGGAAATGATATTGAAGCCCATGTTGCCCGGGGTGATGGCTGCAAGATTAGCAGGGTTGCTAAAAAAATCCCAGGCTTCTTCCAACCCAATGGGTAACACCTGCTCCACTCTTAAAGAATACACTTTACTCATACCCGATCATTTGCTGGTTTAACGCTTTAGAACCTGTTAAGTTTAGTTCAACAAAAATAAACTGCAGGGTTGGATTTGATAATTACCAAATTACTGTTGTCAAAAAGCCCTGCCTAACTTTAGGTCATGTTCACCCGAGATCCTAATTCAGCTTCCAGCCTACCCGACGCTTCTGAAGTGCTCAATGAAGCGCAACAGCTAGCCATTGAGGCAGCAGCACTTCGCGTACTGGTCACCGGGAGTGCAGGCACAGGAAAATCTAAAGTCATACACGCTCGGGTGGCCAGGTTGCTCTTGCAAGGTGTGGCACCTGGGAAAATAGTATGGCTAACGGGCAGCAAACGAGATGGGCAGCACTACAGTCCACAGGCTTCAGATTGTAATGTTGTCGCTCCAATGTCGCTCGAACAATATTGTGCAAGGCTAATTATCCAGGACCCGGCTATGTTTAATCCGCTCGGTTTTGAAAGCATTACAGCGTTTGAACAAGCCCAGCTACTCAAGGAATTAATCGACCAGTTTCCCCAGGGGCATCCGCTAAAACGGAATCGTGGGGATGTGTATCATTTTCTGAAACCGCTGAAAGATTTTTTTTCATTGATCAAAAGAATGGGAGGAAACATCGAGCACGTCAACCAGCTAAAAACAGAAACACTGAATGAGCTTCAAAGGTTGAGCCCAGCACAGGATGAGGCTACGAACTCAGCAGAACCTGCTTCTCTTCCCGGCAATAATTCAGCAGAAGAGTGGCTTACCCAACTTGAGTCTTTTAAAAACGAGTATGATAACTACCAGGCGCTTCTTGGTAAGTACAAACGATTTGATGCCAACGACCTGGTCCTCCAGGTCAGTAACATTTTGAAAGCTGATGCTGCCTTACTGAATCATTGGCAAGGAGCGCTCCCTCATGTTTTTGTGGATGGGCTGGAGCAAGTGAATGCAGCAGAAATTCAGTTATTGCAATTGTTAATTTCATCGGATGGCTCTCAAACAATTGTCAGCGCAGATGACAGCTTTATGGTACCCGGTGGGGCACTATCCGGATTCCTCCGGGAATTTTTACGAACTGCTGCTCATGTCAAACTAACTCCGTCGTACCGCCCTTTCACGGCAATTTTTACAAAGTTGTTGGCTGCCGAAAAAAGGCAGTCCGAAGTGATACCGGTTGGGCAGGTAATAGGCCTTTCCGAAGAAGTTATCGCAGCTGCGAAAACCCGGCTTGATATCAAAGCCTGTCAATCCAGCCAGGAGGAAAAAGAAGGTATAATTTCGGGTATTCAGCGCCTGTTGGAAAAAGGCATCCGCCCCGAAAATATCGTTGTGATATTTAGCGATTTGAAGATCGCCCGACAATTTGAACGCCTCGCAAGGTCCCGCAAAATTGAGTGTACGCCTGGTCTTCACATCGACATCCTCGAATCTCCCATCATTAAAAAACTGGTGCGGTTGCTCCGCTACGTCAGCAAGGAATTGTTATTTCTTTTTAGTGGCGATGAAGAACTTCTCGAGTTATTGCACGACGAGATTTTTGAAATCCCCTTACCAGAACTTTACCGCTTAACCCTGCAGGCAAGTAATCGAAAACGGACTGAGTTTCAAAATTCGCTTCGGAAAAATCTCGCTGAACAAACCAACAGGCCCCCGCGAGATCTCTTTGATCCTGCGCTTCATCCAGCCCTCGCAAAGGCGAGCAAATTCCTGGAAAGGCTCATTTCAACTGCAAAGGAAGCTTCGCTCCAACAACTCTTTCAAATGTTAAGAAAGGAACCTATCGTTCACGCCTATCTGCAAAATCACCCTACTGACAAACCGGATTCAAAAGTCGAGGCAATGGCCGGAATAATTGGCGAAGCGACAGTTCGTGACCCGGGAATCGATCTTCGCGGTTTCATGGAAGTGCTCGACCTGGTGGGAAAACAACAACTGCCGGTAACATCCCCAATGACCGGAGCAATATCGGGTGTAAGCCTGCTCACTTCTGACCAAGCCGCCGGTCTCGCTTTCGACCATGTTCTTGTCGCGGGGTTAACCGCTTCTTCCTGGGACGAAAATTCGCAGGGTCCATTACTTGATTTCACCGAAGAGTTAGACATAAAAAAGCTATTAGGTTTTGAGCGCTCACCGATCCAAAATCTATACACAACCTTAACCCGAAGCAATGGATCTCTTTCGCTGTCGTACTCGGTCGGGAACAACTATTCGCAATCAAGTAGTCCCTCGTTCATCATTTCCCGGCTCCGACATATTGGGTTCGAAATCCAATCAAAAATTATCACGGACGAGGGAGCAACTACTTCGCCGAAAAGTAAGAAATTGCCGACCGTACCTATATTAAATGATGCGCTCGAAAACCAGGCGCTGGGTAAATTCATGATGAGTGCGAGTGCCTTGAACACCTGGCTTGATTGCCCGCTGGGTTTCTATTACCGCCATATTCTAAGAGTGCCCTCCTGCGGTAACGAGGCCACTGAATTTGGCAGCGCGGTGCATCATGCCCTCGAGCAATTTTTTCGCCGGATGCAGGAAGAACGGTTGGAAAAATTCCCCGGGGTCGATTTCCTGCTAACCGAATTTTCAACCTACATGCTGCAACAACAGTCCAAATTTCCACCAGGAGCTTTCGAGCGGAGATTGGCTTATGGCCTACAGGTATTGCACAATTATCATGACCGCTACCTGGGAGAGTGGAAAAAGATCGTTTCAGTCGAACTCAATATCACGGGTGTAATGGTGAACGCCGTTCCCTTAAAGGGAAAGATCGACAAGTTGGAATTTGAGGGAAGAAAAATAACTGTGGTCGACTATAAATCGGGCGATATTATGAAAGCGATGGCTAAACTTCAGCCGCCAAATGAACTGGAACCTAACGGGGGCGACTACTGGCGGCAGTCCGTATTTTACAAAATACTGGTAGATAACTATCCCCGTAAAGACTGGATCGTCAGCAGCACTGAAATTGATTTTCTAGAACCCGGTAAAAGCGGCCAGTTTTATAAACACTGCGCAGTACCAACAGCTGCGGATATAGAAACGGTGAAGCAACAATTTACCCTTGCCTGGTCAGGCATTCAACAAGGCTTGTTTCGCACCGGCTGCGGTAAAGAACACTGCCGCTGGTGTTCACTTCATTCTTCCTAATTATTAATAGAATTCGCCGGAAAGCCAGGCGGCTCTGAATTTCGGATTAAGTCAACTTTATGATTTGTCCGAATTGCAAACAAAAGAAAGAGCCTAAGTTTGCACCCTAATTTCATTGGATGAAGACCAGGTACTTATTGTTTTTCCCGCTGGTTGCGGGGCTGCTTTATTTCATCTCCATTACGGGTTCCGGGTGTGCACAAATTGGCGCTCCAACTGGTGGACCGCGGGATAGTTTGCCGCCTGTATTGATCAATGCCAATCCCAAATTATTTGCTACCAATTTCACCAGTGATAAGATCGTGCTGACGTTCGATGAATATATCGATGTTCAGGAAGTGCAGAACAATGTATTGGTGTCGCCTTTTCCAAAGATCACGCCCACGGTTGATTTTAAGCTGAAGCAGGTAACGGTGAAGTTGAAGGATACGCTGTTACCAAATACTACCTATGCCATCAATTTTGGCAATGCGATCCGCGACAACAACGAAGCGAATCCGTATCGAAATTTCACCTACGTTTTTTCTACCGGCAGTACCATTGACTCCTTGCAGGCGAAGGGTAAGGTCATCATCGCCGAGACCGGAAAAACCGACAGTACGATCATTGCGATGCTGTACCGAAACGTTGATGATTCCGCCGTTCAAAAAAGAAAGCCAGACTATATTTCAAAGCTGGACGCTAAGGGACAGTTTCGTTTTACAAACCTCTCGGGCGGCAAGTACCGGCTCTATGCATTGAAGGATGGGGACGGCGGTAAAACCTATAATTCGAAAATAGAATTGTTTGCCTTTGCTCCCACTGATATTGAAGTTGCTGATAGCACTGCCCCCATCGTGATGTATGCTTATGCTGAGGAAAAAGAAAAAGAAAAGCCCGCCGCACCGGCAGCAGCAAATCCGCGAACTGCGCAGGCAGATAAGCGGCTTCGCATAACAACCAATCTCGCAGGAAATTTCCAGGAACTCATTTCAGACCTTGTCTTAACGGTTAACAGGCCGTTGAAAGTTTTTGACCCGCAAAAGATCACCTTGTCCGACACGAACTACAACAAGATAAATGCAGCCATTACACTGGATAGCACGGCCCGCAACATTCGTATCAAAACGCCGTGGGCGGAGAGTATGCATTATTTCCTGGTAATTGATACCAGCGCACTTGCTGACTCTGCCGGCACCCGGCTCGCCAAAGTGGATACCATTCGCCTGGCAGCAAAAAAAGAAAGCGAGTATGGTACCCTGTTACTACGCTTCTCGGGCCTCGATACCAGCCGTCACCCGGTGCTGCAATTCGTGAAGAGTGAAGAAGTGATAAAGTCGGTCCCGATTGTTTCAGCAGAGTGGCGTGATCGGCTTTTTGTACCCGGGGAATACGAGATCAGGATTCTATACGATGATAACAACAATGGCATTTGGGATCCTGGTAATTACGCCCTGAAGAAACAACCTGAAAAGGCGATCACGGTTGATACAAGGCTACTCATAAAAGCAAACTGGGATAATGAGCGGGAGGTAAAACTGCTGCCCATCGAGTAAAGCCAGGTAAAGATTCCATTAAGTTTGCTTCCCTCATATTAATGCTCAGCTTTTGCTCTTTCTCACTTCTTTAAAATTCATTAGTGAATTGATTCAGCATTGCAATTTCCCTTATTCGCAGCCTGACTTTACTAATGGATCAGTTAACTTTGCCGCATGATTTTTTCTTCTTCCCTATTGGAAAATGCCGTTGCTCAATTCGCCAAACTTCCAGGCATTGGAAAAAAAACCGCCTTGAGGCTGGTACTACACCTTATCAAACAAGATAGCTCCGATGTTACCCAGTTTAGTGAGGCCATTTCCCGCATGCGCGAAGAAATAAAATTTTGCAGTCGCTGCCATAACATTTCCGACACACAACTTTGCAACATCTGCAGTAACCGGTCCCGCAAACAAGAGCTGCTCTGCGTCGTTGAAAATATCCGTGATGTGATTGCCATTGAAAGCACCCAGCAATTCAATGGAGTTTACCACGTTTTGGGCGGAATTATTTCTCCCCTCGATGGCGTAGGACCGGAGCAATTAAACATCGATTCACTTGTGGCAAGAATGGACAACGAGGGCATCACAGAGATCATATTTGCGTTGAATGCCAACATCCAGGGTGATACCACCATCTACTACATCAGCAAACGACTGAAAGATTTCCCGGTTAAGATCACCACCATCGCACGCGGTATAGCTTTCGGCGGTGAACTGGAATACGCAGATGAAATGACGCTGGCCCGCAGCATTAGCAACCGGATTCCCGTAGAGAATTACATCGTAAGCGGCAACAAATAAGTTGCGTCTTTTTTTATTTTTCCCATTACACAAAGCAACCCCTTAGCTCGTTTGCGCGTTCTGTTTCTATGCTGGCAACCAGTACAAAAAACAGCATGAGCAAAAAAAAATATCTTCTCTTATTCGTCCCCGTCATCATGATCAGTGTTGCTGGATTTATCTACAGCTCGTACACGAGGACGGGTGTAAATATAAAAAAAGCGAACGCTGAAAAAGTTACGGCGCCAACGCTTTACGAAAGATTTTCAAATAATACCTCAAGAGCAAAGTCTGACTACCTGCATAAAGTACTGGAGGTATCTGGTACGGTTATGCGCACAAATAAAAACCAGCAGGAACAAACCGTTGTTTTGCTAAAAACAATGACTGAAGGTGCAGCGGTTAACTGTACCCTGGAAGAAAAACTGGAGGACCTAACTGAAGGTAAACCCGTGTCGATAAAAGGAATTTGCAGTGGCATGGGTGAAGGGGATCTTGACCTGGGTATCCCAGCCGATGTATATCTCGTACGCTGCTATGTTATAAAAAACTAAATGTCAACAAAACGTTTTTGCCTGCTAAATATTCCACCTATGTTTCAAAAAATATTAAAGAAGTTTTTGTTGGGGCCGATCTTAATGAGTTTCCCGCTTTACTTTTCTGCCTGCAAATACGACAAAGAATTGCTTAATGCCGGGCCCAATCCACCCGCAAATTGCAACGCGGTGCCCACATCATTCAACGCTGTCATCTTCCCGCTTGTATCTACTAAATGTGCCATCGCAGGTTGTCATGATGCCTCCGCTTCGGGTGGGCAGGTGTTCCAGAACTACACTCAGATCAGTGGTGCCAAAGACCGCATCCATGTACGCGCCATTGTGCAAAGATCGATGCCTGCCACCGGGTTCCTGACAACCGCTGAATACAATTCCCTCAGGTGTTGGATCGAAGCAGGCGCTCCAAATAATTAATGATTGATCTCCTGAAAATTCAATTTCACTCATGACCAACACAATTCATACAATAGGCTTGCTAACAGTTTTATTGTTCATGTCGGCAAGGGTGAGCGCCCAAAAGATCTATACAAAAAACGGGCGAATCGCCTTCTACTCAAAAACACCGCTTGAAGACATCAGTGCGGATAATAACCAGGTGATGAGTGTCATCAACACTCAAACCGGCGAAGTACAGTTTTCTGTGCTGGTGAAAAATTTTCGGTTTAAGAAAGCGCTGATGGAAGAGCACTTTAATGATAGTTACCTGGAGTCTGGCAAGTATTCCAAGGCTTCTTTTAAAGGGCTCATAAAAGATATCGCAAAAGTGAATTTTAAAGTTGATGGATCCTACCTGGTTTCTGTTTCAGGTGACCTCACGATTCATGGTATCACAAAGCCGGTTACAGCACCATGCACCCTCACGATCACTGGGGACAAAACAGCAGGAAGTGCAAAATTCTTTGTGAGGCCGACAGACTATAACATCAGCATTCCCAAGGTCGTCCGCGACAACATAGCGGAGACAATTGAAGTAACAGTTAATTGTAATTACGACCAGCAACTATAAAAAGTACAGCTCATGTTTCAAATCGATATCCGAAAAGGTTTTCTTGTTGCTTTGCTGACAGCGGCATTGCCTGTTGCTTTGCAAGCACAGGAAAAGGACACCACTGACCTGATGGCTTCGCTGGAAAAGCAGGCCGCAGCAGAAAAAATAAATTTTACCAAGGCCACTTTTCATACGACCCGTTTGATCGATGGACATAGCATAGAAAATGTTGGCAAGGGTGTACTGGATGTCAAAATATCTCACCGCTTCGGAACCCTGAATAAAGGAGCTTACGAATTATTCGGGCTCGATAACGCAACCATGCGACTTGGCTTTGACTATGGCCTCACCCCAAACCTTATGATAGGAATCGGGCGCAGCACCTTTGAGAAAACCTATGATGCTTTCGTTAAGTTCAAAATACTTAGGCAATCTTCAGGCGCCCGTAATGTCCCAATCTCGCTAAGCTATGTTCCCACGATTGCGCTCAAAACGTTGAAGGTGAATGATCCGGCAAAAACTGATTCATTTTCTTCAAGGCTGTACTACACACACCAGTTGTTGATCGCAAGAAAGTTTTCAAACAGTACCTCTCTTCAATTGATGCCGACCTTTATTCATCGCAACCTGGCGCAGGGCACTGAACCAAATGACATCCTGGCCCTCGGCATTGGGGGCAGGCAAAAACTAACCAGGCGATTGAGCCTTACGGTGGAATATTATTATCAGCTACCCGGTCATAAAATAGATAGCACCACCAATTCACTTTCCATCGGGTTTGATATCGAAACCGGGGGACACGTATTCCAACTGCACTTTACCAATTCAATGGGAATGAACGAACGAAACTTTATTTCAGAAACTACCGGCAAATGGAACAAGGGGGACATCCTCTTCGGGTTCAATATTTCCCGCGTGTTTAACATTGGGAAAACTGCTTCCCGTATACACTAACTAAGTAGAATACAGGATCAACATTGCTCTGGGCACAGGTAAAGCAGCCGGCCGTACTATTTTGTAGTACGGCTTAGTTGTTTTATTTTTGCTACGGTTTAAGGCAGATTTGTTTATTGTTCGGCCTTGATCTTCATAAAACTGAACTAATAAACGAAAGCAATTCTGCATACCTTCTCCCGGATTGATTCTCGTTTAACAGTTTACAATTAATTTTTTTGACAACAATGTTGTCTCTTTTGCTTGCCTGTACCAGGCCTGCAAATCTGTTATTTATGACTTTAAACAAACATCAGATGAAAAAAAACATCCGGGAAATACTAAAAGAGCGCATCCTCATAATTGACGGTGCAATGGGGACCATGATCCAGCGGCACAAATTGCAGGAAGAAGATTACCGCGGTGAGCGATTTAAGGATTGGCATACAGACGTAAAAGGAAACAATGACCTGCTGAGCATTACGCAGCCGGAGATAATTATTGGAATTCACAAAGAATACCTGGATGCCGGGGCCGACATCATTGAAACCAATACGTTCAGTAGCACCGTTATTGCGCAGGCGGATTATGATATGCAGTCCATCGCTTTTGAAATGAATTCCGCCTCCGCGAAATGCGCCCGCATCGCGGCCGATGAATACACCGCAAACAACCCGTCGAAACCGCGATTCGTTGCCGGTGCGATAGGACCATTGAATAAAACACTCAGCCTTTCTCCCGATGTAAATAATCCAGGCTTTCGAGCGGTGACTTTTGATGAAGTTGCGGCTGCCTACATCGAACAAATAAAGGGGCTGGTTGAAGGTGGTGTTGACCTGTTGTTAATTGAAACCATTTTCGATACGTTGAATGCAAAGGCAGCGATTTTTGCGGCAAAAAAATACTTCCGCGAATCGGGCAAACCAGAATTACCCATCATGATCAGCGGTACGATCACGGATGCGAGCGGACGTACTTTAAGCGGCCAAACGCTGGAAGCATTCTATGTTTCGGTGATGCATGCGAAGCCTTTGAGCATTGGGCTCAATTGTGCGTTGGGTGCAGCAGAGATGCGGCCACACATTGAAGAGCTCGCGCAGTTATGTAGTTGCTTTACTTCTGCATACCCCAATGCCGGGTTGCCGAACGCGTTTGGAGAGTACGATGAGCAACCACATGAAACAGCACACATCATCGAAGAATGGGCGGCGAATGGCTGGCTGAATATTGTGGGCGGCTGTTGTGGTACAACGCCGGATCACATTCGTCACATCGCGGAAGAAGTGAGCAAGTTCGCACCGCGTGAATTACCGGTAGTTGAAGCGGCCCTCTAAATTGGCTCATTCATTTCTACCAAAAAATATAAAAATGAACAACTGCGCTCCATTGAAAATCTGAAGTTGAACGGAGCGTCGCCACAATCGCTGAGCAGGGCATACTGCTGGTAAACAAATAATCATGAGTGAGAAGATATACATCAAGCCTTTCTTAAGATTGAGCGGGCTGGAGCCTTTGGTAGTTCGGCCTGAAACAAATTTCGTGAATGTTGGTGAGCGTACAAACGTAACCGGTAGTAAGAAATTTGCCCGGCTCATCCGGGAAGGTGCTTATGAACAAGCCCTGAGTGTTGCACGCCAGCAAGTAGAAAGCGGCGCCCAGATCATTGACATCAACATGGATGATGCCTTACTGGAAGGTGTAAGTGCCATGACCACCTTCCTCAACCTCGTCCAGGCAGAGCCGGATATTGCTCGTATACCGATCATGATCGATAGCAGTAAGTTTGAGATCATTGAGGCCGGGTTAAAATGTGTGCAGGGAAAATGTATTGTGAACTCCATTTCAATGAAGGAAGGAGAAGCAAAATTTATTGAGCAGGCGATCATTTGTAAGAGTTATGGTGCATCTGTTATCGTGATGGCTTTCGACGAGGTAGGACAAGCAGACACCAAACAGCGAAAGGTTGAGATCTGTCACCGGGCGTATAAAATACTGACCGAGCAAGTGGGTTATGATCCGCAGGAAATAATATTTGATCCAAACATATTCGCGATTGCAACCGGTATTGAAGAACACAATAACTACGCAGTTGACTTTATAGAAGCGACGAAAGAAATTAAAGCACTGATGCCCTTAACGAAGATCAGTGGCGGTGTCAGCAACGTTTCTTTTTCATTTAGGGGTAATGATCATGTGCGGGAAGCAATCCATAGTGTGTTTCTTTTTTATGCGATTAAAGCAGGTATGGACATGGGTATTGTGAACGCGGGACAGTTGGTTGTGTATGATGAAATTGAGCCAACACTGCGTGACCTGTGTGAAGATGTGATCCTCAATCGCAAAAACGACAATAACGAGGCGACTGAAAAACTGATCCTTCATGCAGAGACAGTTAAGGCCAAAGGAAAAGTAGAAGTAAAGGATGAGAAATGGCGGGGTGAACCGGTAGAAAAAAGACTGTCGCATTCTTTGATTAATGGCATCACCGAATACATTGATTCGGATACGGAAGAAGCCCGTCAAAAATATCCAAAACCCTTGGATGTGATCGAAGGTCCGTTGATGGACGGAATGAATATTGTTGGCGACCTGTTTGGTGCGGGCAAAATGTTTTTGCCCCAGGTAGTGAAGAGTGCCCGGGTGATGAAAAAAGCGGTTGCGATCTTAACTCCCTACATCGAGCAGGAAAAAGAAGATAGGAAGAATGCGCATCTCGCTGCTGGTACAACAAATGAAGAAGCAGCCGGTGCAGCAAGGATCTTGCTGGCAACAGTAAAGGGCGATGTGCATGACATTGGAAAAAATATTGTGGGCGTAGTACTGGGATGCAATGGCTATGATATCATTGATCTTGGTGTGATGGTTGCCACTGAAAAGATATTAGATGCGGCCGAAAAAAATAAGGTTGACATCATCGGGCTTAGCGGGCTTATTACGCCTTCGCTTGACGAAATGGTGCACGTAGCCCATGAAATGAAAAGGCGTGGCATGTCGCAGCCCTTATTGATCGGAGGCGCTACCACGTCCCGGATGCACACCGCGGTTAAGATTGCGCAACAGTATGACAATGGCGTTATCCACGTGTTGGATGCAAGCCGTAGTGTAACCGTTGCCGGTAGCTTGCTAAATAAGGATACCAAGCCGGGGCTTTTGAAGGGTATAAAAGCGGAGTATGATAAATTAAAAGAAGATTTTGCCAATAAGAAAACGGTAAAGAACTACCTCCCCTTTGCAGAATCGCAACAGAATCCTGCGAAGATCAGTTGGGACAACTTTAAACCGGTAGCGCCGTCATTTACCGGCACCAAAGTATTTAATAACTATAGCCTCGAAGAAATTGCTGCCTACATCGATTGGCAACCCTTCTTTATTGCTTGGGAAATGCATGGTAAGTTTCCACAGATTTTGTCTGATCCCATTATTGGTAAAGAAGCTACAAAACTCCACAATGATGCAAAAGAATTACTTGACCAAATCATTGCAGAAAAATGGTTGAATGCGCGGGGGGCCATCGGCTTCTGGCCGGCAGCTCGTACAGCGCCAGATACAGTGACAGTGCGTACGGAGACAGGTAACACCAACCTCGAATTCCTGCGCCAGCAGATCAAGAAGGCGACTGGGCAACCAAATCTTTCCCTCGCAGACTTCGTTGATAAAGACGAAGATTTTATCGGTGCTTTTGCTGTTACGATCGAAGGGATCGAAGAACACATTCGACGGTTCGAGCAAAACCATGATGACTATAATAAGATCATTTTGCAGGCACTGGCCGATCGGCTTGCTGAAGCGTTTGCCGAACTACTGCACAAGAAAACGCGGCAGGAGTATTGGGGATATGCCACAGACGAGCATCTTACCAATGAGCAATTGATCAAAGAAGAATACCTCGGCATTCGTCCCGCACCGGGCTACCCTGCCTGCCCTGACCATACAGAGAAGTATAAACTATTTGACCTGTTGGGGGGAAAAGAAGCAACCGGTATTACCCTCACCGAAACACTTGCCATGTATCCTGCATCTTCGGTAAGCGGCTGGTATTTTGCACACCCGGAAAGTAAATACTTCGGTGTTGGTAAAATTGAAAAAGACCAGGTAATAGATTACGCTTCACGCAAAGGCATGCCGCTGGAAGCAGTTGAGCGCTGGCTGCGCCCGGTGCTTGAATATGATGTTTAGAACTCTGCGGTGACGGGCTATTTCGATTTGATCACCATGGTGTTTGTCCAGGTGTCGTGCCAGGGATGACCGCCAAATGCGCTGAAGAGCTCAAAGGGTACAAGCCTGCTCAGGGAGCGGAGGAAACTATCTTTAAAACTTAATTCAGTTCCATCCTGTCGAACTGCCCGCGTGCCCGTAATTAACTTTCCCAGCGTTTTTCCTTTGAAGAGTTTTTCGCACAAGGTATAATATACGACATAGTTGAAGTACCCGATACACATTGACAAGGCAAGGAATGACCAGGTATTTTCCCCCAATGCAGCCTCATTTAAAAATTCCGGGGCTATAACTCCGAGCACACCTCCGATGAGGGCGCCGGTTAAAAAGCTCAGACCGTAATTCATTATGATGTTATCAATAAAAAAATTAAGGAACCGCTGACCGGTGGTCGCATGCATTAGTTGCAGGGCCGGATCTTCGAGGCTTGAAAGGTGATCTACCTGTGAATGTGATTCAATGCTGGTGTTATTTTCCATTAGAGTACGTTGACTGGTTAGGGTAAGTTTTCGTAAATATATTTCTTTGGGTAAGACAAGCGAAATAATTTTTGATCACAAGAACCGGCGTGATGATATTTTGTATTTAAATACAATGTCATCTGCCACGCACTCTGCGTGCATCGAATATCCTTGTCAACAGCGGATCATTAAAAAATGATCCTTTAACCCCGCAATGCCATGTTTAGGAAAACAAGCAAAATAGGTAGCTTTACCGCTCATAAATAACGAATCATGCGTATCATTTCTTATAATGTAAACGGCATCAGGGCCGCAATGAAAAAAGGGTTTATCGAGTGGCTCAAAACCGATCCGGCCGATGTTATTTGCTTGCAGGAAACAAAGGCAACTAAGGACGACGTTGACGTTAAAGCACTCGAGGCTTTAGGTTTTGAACATCACTGGTTTAGTGCAGAAAAGAAAGGCTACAGCGGTGTAGCTGTATTCACTAAGATCAAACCAACTAATGTTTGCATTGGATGTAACATCCCGGTCAGTGATGCTGAAGGCCGGGTGATACAACTTGACTTCGGCGACATTCGCATCATCAATGCGTACTTTCCTTCTGGTACAACCGGTGACCTGCGCCAGCAATTTAAGTATGAGTGGCTGGATGAATTTCACAACTACCTGGAAGGTTTGAAGGATACATTTCCAAAATTGATCTTATGCGGCGACTATAATATTGCGCATAACGACATTGACATTCACGATCCGAAAGGCAATAAAAAAACTAGTGGCTTTTTACCGGAAGAAAGAACGTGGATGACGAAGTTCCTCGACAGCGGTTGGATAGATACCTTCAGGTTTTTCCATCCTGAACCACACCGTTACAGCTGGTGGAGTCAACGCTTCCCAAGCGTTCGGTTAAATAATAAAGGCTGGAGGATCGATTACATCACAGCAACCAAAAATTTGCAAGAGCAATTGGTAAGCGCGGATATTTTTCCCGACGTAAAACACAGTGATCATTGCCCGGTGTACCTGGAGATAAAACAATGATCATGCGCCATTGAAAATTGCCAGAATCACGAGCCATCAGCAACAGTTGCTGGAAAAGATTATTAGATCAGCAAGTTGATCTTCGAATGATATCTCTATAAATTTCGTTTCGCACCATCCACATTTAAGGATCATGATCATCTATAACATAACAACAAAAGTTCACCCAGCCATTCATGAAGAGTGGGTAACCTGGGTTAAAGAAGAACAAGTTCCGTTTATATTGCAAACAGGTTGCTTTATAACAGCTACGGTTGCACGCTTACTTGAAGTTGATGAATCCGATGGTCCAACTTATGCTGTTCAGTTTAGAGGAGAGAGCAAATCTTTATACAACCAGTATGTCGAAAATTATTCCCCGGAGGTGAGCAAAATAGCGTTCAAAAAATGGGGAGATCAAATCATTTCTTTCCGGTCAGTTATGCAGGTTGTGCACTAAATGTGCAAAACAAAAGCCTTTTCCAAAAAATAAAAATCAGTCCGCTCAAATCGTAGAAGCCGCACCGGCATTGCATTTTACGCTTGTCCGGCAACCAAATCCTTGCTGGCATTGACTTTTAGCCAAAACCTCCCTCTTTCACGTCATGCAGGAAGGTCGGCATTTTTCAAGCAAATGCTTGTTCATTGCGGATTCCAGGGGTTTTTACGATTCGTTAAATGGTTGAGAAAAAATTTTGTCGCATGTAAAAACCGTCTATATTTGTCGCAGTAAAAATTTTTCAAAAAAATCAACTATGAACAAAGCAGAATTAATCGCAAAAATTGCTGACGATGCAGGCATTACAAAAACACAAGCCAATGCAACTTTAGATTCATTTGTAGAAGCAGTTACAAAGACTTTGAAGGGAAATGGAAAAGTAACACTTGTAGGTTTTGGTACTTTTTCTGTCTCTAAAAGAGCAGCACGTAACGGACGTAATCCACAGACTGGTGCCGTTATTAAAATTAAGGCTAAGAAAGTAGCTAAGTTTAAAGCTGGTAAAGAATTATCTGCGAAATTGTAATGATTGCCCAACCACATTAAAAAGCAAGACGTAAGTTATATGTCTTGCTTTTTTTAATCTTTTTCATTTTAAAAATATAGTTATGGGACGCGGAGATATCAAAACAAAAAAAGGAAAGATTGCAAACAATTCTTTCGGGAAAACAAGGTCATCAAAGACTGCGAAGAAAACAACAACACCTGCAGCAGCCGCTGCAAAAAAGACTTCTTAAATTTTCAAGTTGATAAGTTGATCATTCCCCTGGAATTCAACTTATCAACTTCACTTTCTCTTAAGGCGCCAGCCGCTCTATCTTCCAGGTGCCATCTTTTTCCAGGCAATACTGGATACGATCATGTAACCTCGAAGGCCTTCCCTGCCAAAATTCAATCATGTTTGGTTTCACGCGGTAACCTCCCCAATGTGTAGGCCGCGGAACAGTTTGTCCTTCAAACATCTTTTCATATTTCTCCAGGTTGTGTTCAATGATGCCCCGGTCTTCTATCGGCTTGCTCT
>JAURWD010000217.1 GCA_030655145.1 Ferruginibacter sp. | reverse complement strand
CAGAAAAAAATGGTGCCGATGGATTGATGTTGTTACCACCTTTGCGTTACAAGGCCGACGACCGGGAGACGGTGGAATACTTCAAAGCCATTGCCGCCAGCACTTCGCTGCCCATCATGATCTATAACAATCCTTACGATTATAAAATAGAAGTGACCCTCGATATGTTCGAAGAGCTCGCAGCGATTCCTTCCATACAGGCTGTTAAAGAATCAACCCGTGACGTGTCGAACGTTACCCGTATGATCAACCGGTTTGGTGAACGCTTCAAAATTTTGTGCGGCGTTGATACTCTTGCCCTCGAGGAACTGGCGCTTGGTGCCGACGGTTGGGTAGGAGGACTGGTGGATGCATTTCCCGCGGAAACTGTTGCCATCTATCGCCTCATGAAAGCCGGCCGTTACCAGGAAGCGGTAAAGATCTATCGCTGGTTTTTACCTGTGCTTGAATTAGACCTGAAACCCAAATTGGTACAATACATTAAACTTGCTGCTACCCAAACGGGCCTCGGCTCGGAGCATGTTCGTGCCCCACGCCTGGAACTGCAGGGAACGGAGCGCAAAGAAATATTGGGAGTCATTGACGATGCGATCAGAACGCGGCCGCAGCTTCCGGATTATTTACACTTACAATTACCTGAACATGTTGAAGGGGCATAATTTAGTTGGCTTTACCGAAAGCGCCGCAGGCACCGAAGTTGTGTCAGCATTCAGCACAGTTGACCAGCGCGAGCTCCCGGAAAAATTTGCGGTAGCAACAGCGACGGAAGTAGAAAATGCGGTGAAAAAAGCTGTTGCTGCTTTCGCGGTGTATAAGACATTTTCACCCGACCAAAAAGCAACCTTCCTGGAAACCATCGCGGAAGAAATTATAGCCCTCGGCGATGGGTTGATAAAGCGCGCCATGCTTGAAACCGGCTTGCCGGAACCCAGGCTAACGGGAGAGCGTGGACGCACTACCGGCCAATTAAAATTATTTGCCGACCTGCTTCGCGAAGGCTCCTGGGTTGAGGCAGTCATTGACAGCGCCCTGCCGGATCGTAAACCACTTCCCAGGGCAGACTTAAGAAAGATGCTTGTACCGATCGGCCCTGTTGCCGTGTTTGGGGCAAGCAATTTTCCTTTTGCCTTTTCCACCGCCGGCGGCGATACTGCTTCTGCTTTAGCTGCCGGGAACCCGGTGATCGTAAAAGCGCACCCTTCTCACTTAGGCACCAACGAACTCATCGCTTCGGCCATTGATGCGGCCGCAAAAAAATGCGATATGCCGGATGGTATTTTTTCCTTCATCATCGGGAAAGGAAATGCCACCAGCATTCAACTGGTTACCCACCCGGGTATCAAAGCTGTTGGGTTTACCGGTTCTTTCAATGGCGGTATGGCCATTTACCAGGCAGCCATCACGGATCGTGCGGTTCCAATACCGGTCTACGCCGAGATGAGCAGCATCAACCCTGTAGTACTGTTACCGGGTAAATTAAAACAGGACGCGGCGACAGTGGCTACCCAGTTATCCGGCTCCATTACGCTAGGTGCCGGGCAGTTTTGTACCAACCCCGGGTTAATATTTTTATTCCAGGATGACGCGACAACTGCATTCGTAACAACGCTTACTGAATCATTGACAAAGGTGGCACCGGCAACGATGCTCAATCCTGGTATCGCAACCAACTATTATAAAGGCCGCAAAGCGGTTGCAGGTGAGGGCAAAGTATCGACGCTCTTTATGGGAGATGAGTTAGGCACAACGCACCAGGCAACGCCGGCCTTATTGCAGATCAATGCTGCGGATTTTATCGCGAATGATAAATTGCAACAGGAAGTATTCGGACCTGCCTCCATCCTGGTTACTTGCAGCAATGCAGCGGAACTGCAACAGGCTTTATCCTGCCTGCATGGCCAATTGACCGGCAGCATCTTCGCAACGGCTGAAGACTTACAACAATTTTCGGGATCGATTGACATATTGAGTGGAAAGGTTGGACGCATTTTATTCAATGGTGTACCGACCGGCGTGGAAGTTTGTCATGCCATGGTGCATGGCGGTCCCTTCCCATCTACTACGGATGCACGCAGTACCTCTGTTGGTGCTGATGCCATCAAACGCTTTGTTCGCCCGCTTTGTTTCCAGGATTGCCCGGAAACCTTGTTGCCGGCTGAATTAAAAAATGACAACCCGTTCAGGATCATGCGTAAGGTCAATGGCCAATACACCCGCGAGGGATTGTAAACGCAGTATCTCTCTCGAACAATAAAAAGAATGCAATAAGGAAAATAAGTGCAGGGATTTATCCAATTAGCAACTGCTTAATTTATCTATGGCTTCAAAAAAATTCTTTTGTATAGATGCGCATACCTGCGGCAACCCGGTTAGGGTAGTTGCAGGTGGCGGCCCTTTTTTAGCGGGTAAGGATATGAGTGAAAAGCGCCAGCATTTCCTGGAAAATTTTGATTGGATCCGCCGCGGCCTCATGTTTGAACCTCGCGGTCACGATATGATGAGCGGCAGTATTTTATATCCACCTCACGATCCGCAAAACGATGTGGCGGTGTTGTTTATAGAAACCAGCGGCTGTTTGCCCATGTGTGGCCATGGCACCATCGGCACCATCACCATCGCGTTGGAAGAAGGTTTGATCGTTCCAAAAACTCCGGGTATCATTCGTATGGAAGCGCCCGCGGGACTGGTGCAGATCAGCTATCGCCAGGAAGGCAAAAAGATCAAAAGCGTTAAGCTCGTCAACGTGCCTTCGTTCCTCGATAAAGAAGGTCTCGCCATTGAATGTCCCGGCCTCGGGGAACTCGTGGTTGACGTTTCGTATGGTGGAAATTTTTACGCCATTGTTGATGTACAAAAAAACTTTAAAGGTATTGAGCTCTATAGTGCGGATCAACTCATCGCCTGGGCGCGGGAGTTACGGAAACGCATCAACGAAAAATATGAATTTGTGCATCCCGAAGATCCAACGATCAACGGGTGTTCTCACATACTCTGGACCGGCGCCGTGCTGGATCCTACTTCCACCGCACGTAACGCTGTTTTTTATGGTGATAAGGCCATTGACCGCAGTCCTTGTGGCACGGGTACTTCGGCACGTATGGCGCAATGGTATGCAAAAGGTAAACTGAAAAAAGGCGACGCGTTCATTCATGAAAGCATCATCGGTTCAAAGTTTACCGGTACCATCGAAGCCGAAACTACGGTCGCGGGTAAAGCGGCCATCAGGCCGGGTATCGAAGGCTGGGCAAGGATCTTCGGGTACAACACCATCTCCATCGATGAGGAAGATGATCCATACGCACTCGGCTTCCAGGTGATATAATTTTCTTTTACTACAAAATAAACCAGGCAGAAATTTATGAAAGCAGTGATCATCGGGGGCGGGATAATTGGTTTGAGTGCTGCTTACTACCTGCAAAAATCCGGGTGGTCGGTAACGGTGCTTGACCAAACCGACCTGGGTGATAGTTGTTCCTACGGCAACCTTGGCATGATCGTTCCAAGTCATTTTGTTCCCCTGGCTGCGCCGGGAATGATCACGCAAGGCATCAAGTGGATGTTTAATAGCCGGAGCCCCTTCTACGTAAAACCCTCCCTCAATCCCGAACTCATTTCCTGGGGGTTGAAATTTATAAAAAGTGCGACCCAACAGAAGGTTGATTCCGCCGCGGTTCCCTTGCGGGATATTAACCTGTTGAGTAAACATTTGTACGGGGAGTTGTCAACTCAGCCGGGTTACGATTTCGCGCTGGAGAATAAGGGCATCCTGATGTATTACAAAACGGAAAAGTTTGCGGAAGAAGAAACGCACCTGGCGGAGAAAGCGCAATCATTAGGGTTGGATGTAGCGGTGCTCAACCAGCAGGAAGTGCAGGCGCTGGAACCAACAACAAAACTGGATGTGCTTGGGGCAGTACACTACCGCTGTGATGCGCATCTTTATCCCAATAAATTAATTCCGCAGCTGATCCTGGATCTTAAAAATAAAGGCGTTCAATTTCAAACGGGCAGTGCGGTTCAAAAGATCATTACGGCTGGTGGCAGGGTAAAAAAAGTAGTGACGGAAGCCGGCGACTATGATTGTGATGTGGCCGTGGTGGCGGGTGGATCCTGGTTGCCGCGTATCACAAAAATGGCGGGCGTTCATGTACCATTGATGCCCGGCAAAGGTTATTCATTTACGCAGGACAATCCGACACACAAACTGGAAGTGCCGGCAATTTTATGTGAGGCCCGCGTGGCCATCACACCCATGAACGGGCACATGCGCTATGGCGGCACGATGGAAATTGCACCGGTGAATCAAACAATAAATATGAAGCGGGTAGAAGGCATCGTTCAATCCGTTCCAAAATATTTTCCATCCATAGACCTCGCGATGCCGGCGGAAAAGGACATCTGGTTTGGGTTCCGGCCTTGTACGCCTGATGGCCTGCCATATATCGGTATCTCGAAGAAGGTAAACAACCTGGTAATTGCCGGCGGACATGCGATGAGCGGATTAAGCCTCGGACCGGCAACCGGGAAACTGGTGGCGGAACTGGCCGGGCAGGAAAAACTTTCCATGGATATACAAGCGTTTAGCCCTGACCGTTTCGCTTAAAGAGACTAGCCGTGTTCGGGTTGATTTCGCTCAGTATCAGAAATCGGCTACTCGTGACAGTTAGTAACCAACTTACCAGTTTCTTCTTCCCGCTCGCGGGCATAAACAATACTTCAAAAATAACCTCCACCTCATGCGCAAATCATTTCTTGTAACCGTTGTTTCGATCCTGCTGGCCTTTACCGGGTTTAGTCAAAGCAGTAATGCCTACGTACCCTGTAATGAAATGCCCGACCTGATGCAACATTACTACGCTGACGTTACCGCGTTGAACAGGGTGTACATCGTAAACGGCTCGCCGGAAAAAAGAGACCGCTACAAAAGACTTGCGGAAGATTATGTGAAGCAATTAGCCAACATCTCCTTCACCTCGCTGAGCCAGGGCTGCAAGGCCGACTACGTTTTGTTTAAAAGAGATTTAAACGAAGTGATCTTCGGAGCGAATACAGAAGCAACAGAATTTAATGACCTGAAACAATGGTTTCCTTTTGTAGACAGCATCTATGCGTTGGAGAAGGTCAGGCGCCGCGGTGGTAACGTCGATGGTAAAAGTATTGCCCTCAATTTAACAAATATTTCCAAACAGGTAAAGGCTCTCGATGCCAAACTTAAAAACGAAAAAGATATTTCTGTCAAAGACAGTCGCCGCGCCGCTGTGATCGTGCATGGCTTGCAGGCCGCACTCAAAAATGTGTTCACCTTTTACAATGCCTACGATCCATTGTTTACCTGGTGGGTGCCGGATACTTACCGGGTGTTGGATAGCACGCTCGCTGCCTATGCCGTCAGCTTCCGTACTACCAGTGACAAGTATGCGCCGAATAAAGATTCAAGCGGCATTGTTGGTTACCCGATTGGCCGCGACGAATTGGTGCGCCAGTTAAAGTATGAACTCATCCCGTATTCACCGGAGGAACTGATCCAGGTCGCTAATAAGGAGTTTGCCTGGTGCGACCAGGAAATGCTAACGGCTACTGCAGAAATGGGCCTGGGCAAGGATTGGAAAAAAGCCATGGAAAAAGTAAAGCAGGCCTACGTTCCCGCGGGAGAGCAGGCGGCTGCAATGGTAAAATTATACGACGAATCTGTCGCTTTCCTCAAAGCAAAAGACATGATCACCATCCCGCCTCTGGCGGAAGAAACCTGGCGCGTGGTAATGATGACCCCGGAGCAACAATTGCTGAATCCATTTTTTTATGGCGGAGAAGAATTCGCGATTTCCTATCCAACCAATACTATGAACTATGATGCGAGGATGATGAGCATGCGGGGCAACAACCCACATTTTTCCCGCGCAACTGTACACCATGAATTGATCGCCGGCCACTACCTGCAGCAGTTTATGAACGAGCGGGTAAACAGTTACCGGCATTACGAGACCGCTTTCTGGACGGAAGGCTGGGCGCTGTATTGGGAGATGGCCTTATGGAACGAAAAATTTCCCCGCTCGCCTGAAGACCGCATCGGCATGTTGTTCTGGCGCATGCATCGCTGTGCCCGTATCATCTTCTCCCTGAATTACCACATGGGTAAATGGTCACCACAAAAATGCATTGATTTCTTAGTGGATCGCGTCGGGCATGAGCGTGCCAATGCGGAAGGTGAAGTTCGTCGCTCGTTTGTCGGGGGCTACAACCCGCTCTACCAGGTTGGTTACATGATCGGCGGTTTACAGATCATGTCTTTAAAGAATGAGTTGGTCGGGAAAGGCCAGTTCACCTTGAAACAATTTCATGACGCGGTGATGCAACAAAACAGCATGCCCATCGAAATGCTGCGTAACGTGTTGACCAATCAACCCATTGCGGAAAATTACCAACCGATGTGGAAATTTTATCCGCTACCCTAAAACACTGGCAAAGCGGTACCAGCATTCCAGTTGTTGATATTTCAGCTACCCGTTGAAGACCAATTTCTTCTCACGTTGTACAACGTGAACCTTGTATTCATTTAACCAAGCCACTGATCATGAGGGTTACCCGGACATTAAAATATTGCATGATCGCTGCGTTCACCGCGGGCTTGATATTACTCGCCGTGATCACTGCTCCGGTTGCTGCGCAATCCCCATATCATCCCACGCGGGAGGAAGTATTGAGGTCGTACAAGGCCGCTGCCTTGCTGGATTCACTGGCAAAGAAAAGTATATTCAAAAGCACCGTGAAGGGTAACTGGCAAACTGGCGGCGATGGCTTCTGGTATAAGAACCTGCTGCAGGATGATAATGTAACCTACTGGTGGGTAAACCCGGTTACGGCAACGCGGCAGCAACCCTTTGACCCCGCCCGCACCGCAACGGCCTTAAATAAATTGCTCGACACACCGGTACTTGCGGCCAAGCTACCTATTACGGATATGCGCTTTGACAAAGGGCACAAAAAAGCCTGGCTTCAGGTGCGCAAAAAATGGTATCAACTCGATCTCAACACGTACGCCTGTACCAGCGCTGATTCAACCGCGGGCAGTGCCAGCAACCAGGAAGTGACCGGCAACATCCGCAGCCGCTGGGAGCGCCAGGAGCCTGCCGACAGTCTCTCACCCGATAAGCAATGGCGTGCCTTTATAACCAATGGCAACGTAATTCTGCAGGACGTAACAACCGGCACCACTACCCAGGTAACCACCGACGGCGATACGTCAAAACCGTATGGCCAATTACAGTGGTCGCCCGATGGCAAACACCTCGTCGTGTTTCACATTCGCCCGGTGGAAGAAAAGCTGGTTTATTTTATTCTCTCTTCGCAGGACACGAGTACCCGCGGTGTACTCAAGTCGAATCATTATGCCCAGCCCGGTGATGCCTTTACCAGCTATGAAATGTTTACGATCAACCTGGCTGACAAAAAACTCGTTAAGACCGAAACTGAACTGTACGATTTTCTTGACTATCCCTGGATCCATTGGCGGGAAAACGATAACCGGTTCTTTGTATACGAAAAGGCCGACCGCGGGCACCAGCGCTACCGCATCATCGAAGTGGATGCGCAAACCGGCGCCACCCGCAACCTGGTGGACGAAAAGACTAACACATTTATTTATGAAAGCCGGATCTTCAGCTGGCATACGAAACAAACCAACGAGATCATCTGGACCAGCGAGCGGGATGGCTGGAACCACCTGTACCTGCTGGATGCAGTCAAAGGCGGCATCAAAAACCAGGTTACCCGCGGCAATTGGGTGGTACGGGAGATCGACAGCGTGGATGAAAAAAAACGCGAGATCTGGTTCCAGGCCAGCGGCATGAATGTAGGGGAAGACCCTTACAACATTCATTACTACCGCATTGGTTTCGACGGCAAAAATCTGGTTTCGCTCACACCCGGAAATGCCAACCACCGCTTAAGTTTTTCACCTGGAAGAAAATATTTCATCGATAATTATTCCCGGCCAGACCTGCCCGGAACCAGTTCCTTACATGCGACCCAGACGGGCAAACTCATTATGAATTTAGAGCAGGCCGATCTCACCAATTATCACCAACTGAACATCCGCATGCCAGAAGTTTTTGTTGCAAAGGCAAGAGATGGTGTAACGGATATCTGGGGGATCGTTTGCCGGCCACGCAACTTTGATTCGACTAAAAAATACCCGGTCATTGAAAATATTTATGCCGGTCCGCAGGATGCCTTTGTTCCGAAAAATTTTATGCAGTTCGGTGAAATGCAGAGCATGGCCGAACTGGGTTTTATTGTTGTTCAATGTGACGGCATGGGTACCGCCAACCGATCCAAGGCTTTTCACGATGTAGCCTGGAAAAACCTTGCCGATGCCGGTCTGCCCGATCGTATCGCCTGGATCAAAGTGCTGGCGAAAAAGTATCCCTATGTTGATACCAGCAGGGTAGGTCTCTACGGTACTTCTGCCGGCGGGCAAAACTCTACCGGCGCCCTGTTGTTTCATCCTGAATTTTATAAGGCTGCGGTGAGCGCTGCCGGTTCGCATGATAACCGTGTAGACAAACAATGGTGGAATGAACAATGGATGGGTTATCCTGTCGGCCCGCATTATGGCCAGCAATCCAATGTGACCAATGCGCACAAACTGAAGGGCGCCTTATTCTTAATTGTCGGCGAAGCAGATAACAATGTTCCCCCGGAAACAACGCTGCGGGTGGCCGACGCGTTGATCAAGGCAGGCAAGACCTTCGATCTGCTTGTTGTGCCCGGCATGGGACACAGCGATGGCGGACCTTATGGCCGCATAAGAAAACGCGATTTCTTTGTGAAACATTTACTCGGCGTTGATCCACCGGACCGGAACAAGGATGAACTTTCTTCCATTAAATAGGTTGGAAATTTAGCACCCTCATAGCCAGTTTCACCCCCTTATCATTCCTGCATTTTTACTTAAACTTAAGTTGCAAATTCGTTGGTGAAAATTTTAATAATTTCTGCCGGAAAAATTGCTGTTTGTACCGGTTAATTGTAAACTATACAATTTAAATTGGCTCTTAACTTCACCGGGGCCGATTAAGGGTAAAATCAGTTTAGTTTTTAGCAATTCCTATATATTGTTTCCCCCCATATCAATGTAGTTTTAGTGTCATAAGTTTATTCCTCAATATTTATCGCTCCATGAAAAAATTGCTCCACTTTGTTGGGATGGTTGGTTGCCTGGTTTTAACGGCTGCGCCGGTTAGTGCACAATCCTATGTGCCGGTTTGGAAAGATAGCCGGGTTAAAGTAAAACCTGTTGTAGACGTCAAGGCCTATGCCTTTGACCTGGATGATGTGCAATTGCTTCCGAGCTCATTTACCAAAGCCCGTGAGGCAACGGTGAAATATCTTTTGAAGATTGAACCCGATCGCCTGTTGGCCGACTTCCGTAACCACGCCGGCCTTAAGGCCAAAGGTGAGCGCTATGGTGGCTGGGAAACTTCAGGGCTTGCAGGTCATACACTTGGGCATTATCTCTCTGCCCTGGCCCTGCATTATGCCGCCACCGGCGATGCTGAATTTTTACGCCGCGCTAATTACATTGTTGATGAGCTCGACCTTTGCCAGCGTGCCCGCAGGACGGGCTACCTCGGTGCCATACCCAACGAGGATAGTATGTGGAACGAAGTGGCTAAAGGAAATATCCGCTCCCGCGGTTTTGATCTCAACGGCGCCTGGTCACCCTGGTACACTGTTCACAAGATCATGGGCGGCCTCCTGGATGCCTATCTCTATTGTAACAACAGCAAGGCTTTGAAAGTAAACAATGGCATCGCCGACTGGACAGGTAACATCACTTCCAAGCTGCATGATTCGCTGATCCAGAAAATGCTGGTGACGGAATATGGCGGCATGAATGATGCACTCGTGAATACCTATGCCTTTACCGGTAACAAAAAATACCTGGATCTTTCCTACCGCTTTTACGATCGCCGCATTATGGATTCACTTGCTGCCGGTACCGACGTACTACCTGGAAAACATTCCAACACCCAGATCCCAAAAGTGATTGGCAGTGCCCGCCGACACCAGCTCACAGCGAATAAAAAAGACAGCATCACGGCACGCTTTTTTTGGGAAACGGTTGTAAAACATCATTCCTACGCTACCGGTGGCAACAGCAATTATGAATACCTAACGGCGCCGGATACCCTAAATGATAAACTCACCGATAACACCACCGAAACCTGCAACACCTATAACATGTTGAAGCTTACGCGGGAGCTTTTCACCACCGCGCCATCAGCCGAATTGATGGACTATTATGAGAAGGCCTTGTACAACCACATCCTGGCTTCACAACAACATGAAACCGGTATGGTCACCTATTTTGTTTCTCTCCGCATGGGCGGGAAAAAAGAGTACAGCGATGAATTTAATTCCTTTACCTGTTGCGTAGGAACGGGTATGGAAAACCATGTGAAGTATGGCGAAAATATTTACTACCGCGGAAAGGACGGCAGCCTGTATGTCAATCTTTTTATTCCCTCGGTTTTGAAGTGGAAAGAAAAAGGCGTTACCGTAACGCAGGCCTCAGCCATCCCGTCCAATGATCGGTCAACCTTTACCATCACCACCTTGAAACCCGTGGCCTTTGCGCTTCGCTTACGTAAACCTGCCTGGGCAAATGAAGTAAAGTTGTTGGTGAATGGTAAGGCACAGGCAGTCACTCCCGGCGCCGATGGTTACATCGTAATAAATCGTACCTGGAAAAATAAAGATGTTGTGAGTTTCGTAACCCCGATGGATTTTTATACCCAGGCCATGCCGGATAACCCCGGGCGCCAGGCAATGTTTTACGGACCTGTTTTGCTGGCGGGTGTATTGGGCAATAAAGAACCCGAGCCCTTAGACATCCCGGTGATTGTTACCGACGAAAAAGATCCCAACAAATGGTTGGAGCCTGCAGGCGGAAAGCCGCTCGTGTTCCAGGCAAAAAATGTAACGACAAAGCCGGTTCAACTAATCCCTTTTAATCAAACTGCGGATGAACATTACACCGTTTACTGGGACGTGTTTACGCCGCAACAATGGACAGTTCAACAAAAAATTTACGAAGCCGACAAACAAAGAGAAAAAGACCTGGAGGCGCATACCGTTGACGTATTGCGCATTGGTGAAATGCAGCCGGAGCGGGATCATGATCTGAAAGGAGAAAAGACGATCACAGGCGACGAACACAACCGCAAATGGCGGATGGCTGGTGAGGACGGCTTCATGACATTCAATATGAAACTGGATTCCAGCTCACTCAATACCTTGATCTGCACCTACTGGGGCATGGACAACCGCGGCCGCACTTTCGATATTTTTGTAAATGATACGAAGCTTGCAACCGAGGACCTGAATAAATATAAAGGCAGTAAGTTCTATAACATTTCTTACCCAATTCCAATTGAATTAACCAAGGGCCAGACTAACGCTATCATCAGATTTGTTCCAAAAAAGAACAACTCCGCGGGCCCGGTCTATGGTGTTAAAATGGTGAAAGGCGATGTAACCCGTCTCGTCAATTAAATTATACGAATCAAAAAGAGATATGAAGAAATTCCTCCTTCCGGTGCTTACGTTTTGTTTAGCAACCGCGACTGCGCAACAGAAAGATTACCCGATTCAACCGGTGGCATTTACAAAGGTTCATGTGCATGACCAGTTCTGGAAACCAAAGATGCAGGTGAATGCCTCGGTCACCATTCCGTACATTTTAAAGATGTGCCGCGAACACGGAAGGATCGATAATTTTCTCGCCGCTGCGGGCAAACGGGAGAATAAAGTTTGCTCCGAATTTCCCTTTGATGATACCGATGTGTATAAGTGGATCGAAGGCGCTTCCTATGCCTTGCAGGTAGAACCGAACCCCACCTTGTCAAAATACCTCGACACCCTCGTCGGCATCATTGCAGCGGCCCAGGAAAAGGACGGGTATCTATTCACCTTCAGAACCATCAAGCCAGCCGTGCCGCACGAATGGATCGGTAGCAAACGCTGGGAAAAAGATTCTATCCTCAGTCACGAGTTGTACAATTCCGGCCACTTATATGAAGCCGCCTTTGCGCATTACAATGCCACCGGTAAAAAAAGCTTACTGAACATCGCGATCAAAAATGCGGATCTGCTCGTGAAAGATTTTGGTTATGGTAAGATCGAAGAATATCCCGGTCACCAAATCGTAGAGATCGGTCTCGCCAAACTTTACCGGATCACCGGCAACAAAAAATACCTTGACCTTGCCAAGTTCTTCCTCGATGTGCGTGGCCCAAAAGGTGAAGCTTACAACCAGGCAAACAAACGTGTGGTTGACCAAACTGAAGGAGTGGGTCATGCGGTACGGGCGGCGTATATGTACAGCGGCATGGCAGACGTAGCCGCACTCACCGGCGATAAAAATTACCTCGCAGCCATCGATAAGATCTGGGAAGACGTGGTGTATAAAAAATTATACATCACCGGTGGTATCGGTGCTACAGGCAATGGGGAGGCTTTTGGTGAAGCCTACGATCTTCCTAACATGAGCGCTTATGCGGAAACCTGTGCGGCAATCGCCAATGTTTATTGGAACAACCGCATGTTCTTATTGCACGGCGATTCAAAATACATTGATGTGCTGGAACGTACGCTGTACAACGGGCTCCTGTCTGGTATGTCCTTGAGTGGAACGCGTTTCTTCTATCCCAATCCATTGGCTTCCGTAGGGCAGCACGATCGCAGCGGCTGGTTTTCCTGTGCCTGCTGTATCTCGAACATGACACGCTTTCTACCCTCTGTTCCCGGTTACGTGTATGCGCAGAATGATAATGATCTCTATGTAAATCTTTTCATGAGCAACAGCAGTGATATCAAACTGCCGGCTGGCAATGTCAACATCCAACAGGCAACTGATTATCCCTGGAAAGGAAAAGTTGATTTAACCGTCAATCCACAATCCAGTGCAAATTTTGCGTTGCACATCCGCATCCCGGGCTGGGCGCAGCAGCAACCAATTCCAGGCGACCTGTACAGTTCAACCGGTGCCAAACTACCTGTTACGCTTACCCTAAATGGCAAGCCGTATGCATACACCATTGTAAAAGGATATGCCGTTATCAGGCGTAGCTGGAAGAAGGGCGATAAAGTATCGCTCGACCTGCCCATGGAACCGCAGCATATTTATGCCAATGAAAAAGTAAAGGCAGACGCGGGACGCTTTGCCATTCAATACGGTCCGGTGGTTTATTGCCTTGAAGGTGCAGATAACAAAGACAGCGTGGTACAGAATATCGTTGTGGAAAAAACTGCCCCTATGCAGGTGAGTTATCGCCCGGAGATGCTCAATGGTATCACCGTAATTACAGCCGAAGGCACTGCCACCAAACGTCAATTGAATTCCACCGAGCTGCTCACTACGAAGCAACCCGTTGTCGCAATCCCGTACTACGCCTGGGATAACCGTGGCTCCGGCGAAATGGAAGTCTGGATCCCGTACACTGCTATGGCATCGCGGCCGCAGCCTGCGCCAACCGTGGCGAATACCAGTACGATCACCGGTTCCACCAAATCAAAAACCATCAAGGCGATCAATGACCAGTTTGAGCCGGCCGATTCAAAAGATAACACCGTTCCTTATTTCCATTGGTGGCCAAAGAAAAATACCACTGAATGGGTTGCGTACGAGTTCAACAAAGAGCAAACCGTTTCTTCAAGTAAGGTGTACTGGTATGATGACGGTCCCTGGGGCGGTTGCCGCATCCCCGCCACCTGGAAATTGTATTACAAAAAAGATGGGGAGTGGGTACCTGTAAAGCCAACCACGAACTATGAGATTGCGAAAGACAAGTACAACAGGGTGAGCTTCGAACCGGTTACCACCACGGCACTGAAACTGGAAGTTCAGTTACCTTCCGACAATGCGAGTGGCATTCATGAATGGATCGTGGAATAGGATGTTGCCCGGGCGGTAGAGCCTTGTGGCAGCATCGTTGCGTCGCACACTTGTACAGCTGCTTATTAATCGGGCTATGAAAAATTGCTTTGATCGCATTCACCCACAAGAAATTCGGCAACCATTGTTGTCGTAAAAAACACGATCTAAACACGCGATAACCCAAAAAGGAATAGCTCTGCTCAACTGCGTATGATAAAGACAATATTTTGTTTCCTGGCGCTCGCCCTGTTCCTGAATCAGCAAGGACAGGCGCAGCAAAAAGCAACCATCACCGTTGATGCTGCAAAGCCGGGAAGCCGCGTTTCGCCAACTTTACATGGAATCTTTTTTGAAGAGATCAGTCATGCCGGCGAAGGTGGTATCTACGGAGAGCTTATCCAAAACCGCGGGTTCGAAGAAAGTCGCCTCCCGGCCGGAACAACCCTGGTTGACGGCTTTATTGTACCCGAACGCACACCGCATTTTTCTATTCCAAAAGATGGCATCAGCGATTGGAAAATGGAATGGCCGGTAAAATCAGCCTGGCCCGCCTGGTCACTCAATTTGTCCGGCAATGCTCAAGCAAAAATTTCCTTGTCTACAATCAATCCTTTAAACGAAGCAACTCCCCAATCCTTAAAAATCGACATCAGTTCAGCAAACAATTCCGGCAAAGCCGAAGTGATCAATGAAGGCTTCTGGGGTATCAATGCGATCGCCGGTGACAGTTATTATTTAAATTTTTATACCCGTGCAAACACCTACGAAGGAACCATCACCGTCTCGCTCCAATCAGCAGATGGCCGCGTATTGGCAAGTCATAGTTTTGAAAAAACAAATAATAAAACCTGGAAAAAGTACAACTGTGTTTTAAAGCCTTCCACAACAGATCCGAAAGCAAAATTTGTTTTATCCTTTAACAGCAAAGGAACTGCCTGGCTTGATTTTGTTTCGCTGTTTCCCGCAAAAACTTTTAAAGGGCGGCGCAACGGATTACGCAATGACCTGGCGAAATACATCGCGGACCTGAAGCCAGCCTTCGTGCGCTGGCCGGGTGGTTGTTTTGTAGAAGGCATCAACATTCAAAGCGCCCCCGACTGGAGGAGAACCATTGGCCCGGTTGAGAAACGTCCCGGTACGTTTAGCCCCTGGGGTTATTGGACCAGCGATGGATTTGGTTATGACGAATACCTGCAGTTCTGCGAAGACATTCATGCGGATGGTTTGTATGTTTTCAATGCCGGCGTATCCTGCGATTTTCGCAGTGGCACCTTTATTAAAGATGAAGACCTGGAACCCTATATTCAAAATGCACTCGATGCCATCGACTATGCCATTGGCCCGGCTACGTCGAAATGGGGTAAACTGCGTGCTTCGAATGGTCATCCAAAACCTTACCCGCTCAGGTATTTGGAAGTTGGCAACGAACAGGAAGGGCCAAGATATGCAGCGCGGTATAACAGGTTTTATTCAGCCATCAAAAAAAAGTTTCCTGCCATTGAGATCATGGCCAGCATGGGTATCGGGAATGTAAACAAGCGCACGCTCGACAGCATGAAGCAGGTTGACTATGCGGATGAACATGCTTACAAAGCTGCTTACTGGGCGATGAATAACTACGATCATTTTGATAAATACAAACGCGGGAACTGGAAAATGTATGTCGGCGAATATGCCACCAACAACGGCGTAGGCAGTGGCAACATGATCGCGGCACTCAGCGATGCGGTGTACATCATGGGGATGGAACGCAACAGCGACCTGGTAAAGATGAGCAGCTATGCGCCGCTGTTAGTAAACACCAATGACGTGGACTGGCCGGTAAACCTGGTCAACTTTGATGCTTCGAAAAGCTTTGGCCGCATTTCTTACTACGCCATAAAAATGATGAATGATCACCGTGCCGATGTGAACCTGGCTACCACCACAACCATACTACCGCCAGCAGTAAAAAAGCCTGCTTTCACCGGCGGCATAGGCCTTGCTACCTGGGATACAAAAACGGAGTACAAGGATGTGGAAGTCATCCAGAATGGACAGGTGGTATACAAAAGTGATTTCATCAATCGTCCCGGCGACTGGCAATTGCTACGTGGTAAATGGAATGTGACCAGCGATAGCAGCCTGGCCCAAACCGCGGATGGTGCCCAGCAGTTTGCTTCCCTGGTAAACAGCAAATTTGAAACCTACACATTGAAGCTTAAAGGCCGGAAGATCGATGGGTACAATGCCTTTATCATTGCCTTTGCGGTAAAGGATACAAATAATTTTTTACGGGCGCACATTGGTTCCTGGATAAATCAAAACACGGTTTTCGAACGCGTAAGCAATGGCTACGATGTAGCCGACATCA
>JAURWD010000200.1 GCA_030655145.1 Ferruginibacter sp. | reverse complement strand
TAGAAATATTTTCAAGGATGTCGTTTGCTGCTTTGAAATACTGTCCTCGATTTTTACTGTAGTTACCAAGTTCCAAAAGGGCAGAGGCGGTGATCGCCGCTGCAGATACATCACGCGGCGCCCCGTTTTTTTCCGGAACATCATGATCCCAAAGCGGGATGAGATCCGATGGTAGGTTTGGATGATTTAAAATAAAATCGGCTATCCCCTCCGCTTGTCGCAGGTAACGTACGTCTTTCGTCTCGCGGTAGCACATGGTAAACCCGTATAGCCCCCAGGCCTGGCCCCTTGCCCAGGCAGATTCTTCCGCGTATCCCTGGGCGGTATTTTTTCGAATAATGTTTCCCGTTAGACTGTCATAATCTACCACGTGGTAGCTGCTAAAATCCGGCCGGTAATGATTTTTTAGGGTTGTACTCGCATGCGTGACCGCGATCTTATAAAACGATGAATCACCGCTAAGTTTTGTCGCGGCAAAAAGCAATTCAAGATTCATCATGTTGTCGATGATCACCGGGTAGGCCCAGGCCTTGTTGTTCCACGAACGGATCGACCCGATGCGGCTGTTGAACCTCGTTGCCAGTGTAGCCGCTGCTTCAATGATGGCATCCCTGTATTCCGTACCCTGGGTCAGGCGGTAGCCGTTACCGTAACTACAGTATACCTTGAACCCGACATCATGCGAGTCATTGTTCGTGCGCTCCTTCACCATTAAACCCGTAAATTTTTCCGCGCTTGCTTTAAACGACGACTTGCCACTATGCTCATACATCAGCCAAAGGATCCCCGGCCAAAAACCGCTCGTCCAGTCGCGTGATACAACGAGTTTTAATGAATCGTGCTGTATCGTACGCGGAAAATGTAGCGGGTCAAGTTCTTGCTTTTCAACTTCAGCAAGCAGGTGGAGCACCTGCGGCTCCGCAGCGTTGAGTGCCTTACTTGCATTGAGCTGTTGCCCAATTGTGGTGGACACAGTCATGCAAACGCAAGCCAGGAACAAACAGTATTGTTTAAACATAAAAGTATATTAACAAGTAAGCACGCCGATACTCGCGTATACGTACACGAGGGTTATCGTATTAAGGAATGAAAAAAAATGTAGGCTTTAGCCCTGAATAACCTGGGGATGTACCAACAACATCCCCGGCTACTCATGCATAGGACAATCATTATTTGATCTCGACCGGCCGGCGGAAAGCAGTGGAGAAAATATCCACATAAAACTGGTCCGTTTTATTTTCAACGATCTGCACTTCCATTTTCCTGGCACCCGGCACCGTACTGTTTAGTAATTTGATGTAGATGGTATCCATTACCTTTTCAGCTTTTGGAAAAGTAAAGCTGAAGCGGTTATTATCCGCTGCGAGCACATTGCCATTTTTATCAACGACGTTGAAATCCTGGCCAATAACTGCGGGGTTGGTAATGCCAGTGGTAAATATGGTATAGTATCCAACCGCATCGTAATTTCTACTAAAAGAGGAGTAAAACTGTACTGGGAATTTCAGCAGGGCTGCCTGGGTTCTCTGTACCGCCACGGCTGAATTATTGTTTGGAATATAGGCCGCATAGTAGTGATGCTCAAATTCAGCCTTCCCAACCTCGTATTCTTTTTTCTCGCAGGCGAGGAGGAAGGACGCGGAGCAAAATACAAGCGCTAAATAATTAATTGCTTTCATGTTTTATTTTTTGAATTACTGCCAGTTAGGATTTTGTACAACACTTCCACCACTCAGTGTGATCTCATTAAAGGGCACAGGGTAGAGGTAATTTTTGTTTGGATCGAAATGTCGATTTGCATCCGGTTCAACCACCAAGACGCCATTGCTGTTCAGGTTAAGACTTGCAGGATTTGTGTTCGGCCAGTCGGCTGCTACGAACTTTGCTCCAAGCAGATCTCCCGGCATCAGGAGCTCTGCGGTTTTCCAGCGCATAAGGTCATCATACCTAAACCCTTCGAGCGCCAGCTCTACGGTACGTTCGCGGCGGATCTCTTCCCGCATATTCAGATTGTTCGCAAGCACAAAATCATTCGATAATTTCTTAGTAAACCCAACGCGTGTACGCAGTTTGTTGATGCTCAGGTCAAGAACCGCATCGCTGATGGATTCTGTAAGCTCATAGGTTGCTTCGGCGTAGATCAATAACACCTCCGCATAGCGAAGCAGGATACGGTCAACCGTGGCTGCACCGTTAATTGTTTGATCAATGATGTTGAAACCTTTTTTTGGCGCGAAGGCCGACCTGGCGCCTAATGAGGTTGTCGGTACCCAGGGACCTTTGTAAGCAGCTTCTCCCGAACGGAAAACCGTCATGGCTAAACGCGGGTCCCGGTTGTCAAGTATCGTGTTGTAACTGCTTTCATTTTGTTCAGGAACAAAGAGGGCTGAAGGTGTCGCAAGCAAATTATTGGTGGTGGAATAGGCAGGCAATCCATCAGTATACAGATACAGCCGCAGCAGGTTACGGGTCGGCGCCATGCGGCCGTTTTCCAGGTCACGGGAGTTGTTATGGCCAAGCAACAAATTGGTATTGCTCACTCCGTAAACTTTCACGAAAATATTTTCGGTATTCGTTGCGCCTTCTCCTTCCTGGTTAAAAAGTTTTACATAGTCGGGATACAGGGTGTGGCCTTGCGTCATCACTTGCGCGGCAGCAGCAACGGCAACCTGCAGGTGTTGCTGCCAGCCAGCCTCACTGCGAAACTTCGCCCGCGTTCCTTCATACAGGGCAGTTCTTGCTTTAAATGCAAGTGCAGTGCTTTTCGTTATCCTTCCAAACTGGGCAACAGGCAGGGCAGAGCGGGCTGGTAGCCAAAGCGCGGCGAAATCCAGGTCGTCGTAGATGGCCGTCATGACTGCAGCTCGCGTCGCACGCGGCATCAGCAGGTCGGGCGAATTGATCTCCAGTGTTTTTAGCACCAATGGCACATCGCCATATTTCTGCACCAGGCTAAAATAAGCGTAGGCCCGGAAGAATCTTGCTTCGGCGAAATACCGGTTCCGTACGGCATCTGTAACTGTTGTCCGCGTACCTTTTTCAAGAATATTGTTTGCCGTAAAGATCTCATCGTAGCGGTCACTCCAGTCCCCACTCGTGTTTGGGATGATGACGTTGCCGTTGCTGATGCTGTTTGGTCCACCCTGGTTTACCGCGTCATCAGCACGATTGTCAACCCAGTTGGCATCGAGTTGTTGGTATAACCTGTTCGCTGCGTTGATAAGGTCTGTCTCCGTGTTCCAAAAGTCCGCATCGCTGAACTGCGTTTCCGGCAGGCGATCCAGCTTTTTACAACTGCCAAACATTACACTTGCCAGCATGAGGGTGATCAGGAATTGATTCATAATTTTCATGATTTGCGTCTTTTATTTTAAAGCGTAAAATTGAATCCAAAAGAAACGGTGCGGTAAAAAGGATAGGTTGTTGCACTTACGTTGTTACCAACTTCCGGGTCGAATACACTCAACACTTTTGTTTTCTCCCAGAGATCCTGGCCGGATATATACACTTTCATTTCGCGTACATATTTTTTGTTGATCGGCAGCGTATAACCAAGCTGGATATTTTTCAGCCGCAGGTAACTACCGTTTTGCGTCCATTTATCCGAGGCGCGGAAATTGTGCGCACTGGTTTGGTACATTCTGGGAAAAAATGCTTCGGGGTTAGTGGGTGTCCAGCGATCCATATGAATGGTCCAGGGCATATCCGCAGTTCCGAGGATAGGAGAGAGCGTGCCTTCATCGATCAGGAACTTTCTTTGCATGGCGCCTTGCAGGAAGACTGAAAAGTCGAACCGGTTCCAGGAAAAACCAAGGTCAATTCCATAAGTATAACGGGCATTTGTATTGCCGAGGTAAACAAGGTCACCCGGCTTTTGCGGCGTGCCGTCACCGGCAGATATCACGCCATCTCCATCTATGTCAACATACTTGATATCACCGGGTCCAGGGTTAGGAAAAAAAGGATACTTGACCGATGACTTAAATGCGTCAACGTCTGACTGAGATTGAAAATAGCCGGCAGTTTTGTAGCCCCAAACACTATTCAGAGAATAGCCTTCCAACAAAGGAACAACACCACCACCTCCGATGGAATTGCGACCATCATATTGAACAAGTTCGTTCTGGTTATCCGAAATGTTGACGCCAATGCGGTAATCAAATTTCCCGATCCGGTCTCTCCATTTAATATCTAATTCAGTACCCCAGCTTTTCAACTCACCGATGTTCACACTCGAAACATTGATACCGATGATGCTTGGGACGTTCAATACCGCCAGCATGTTTTTATTGCGTTTAACATAATGGTCAGCAGTAAGCGTCAACCGGTTCCTAAAGAGGCTGATATCCACGCCCAGGTTCGATTGTTCAACTGTTTCCCAGGTTTTGTCCGGAGAGGCCAGGGTATTTTGGTAGAGATACTGCGTACGCTGGTCGTTGAACACGAGGTTGTTGGTGGTGGTCAAACCGCTTGTCAGCAAAGGAATGTAATCATACAATCCAAGCACTGAGCCGTTACCTAACTGTCCCCATGAGGCCCGGATCTTGAAGTTGTCGAGAAAGCTGATATTGTTTTTGAAGAAGTTTTCTTCGCTTACGCGCCAGGCACCTGAGAAGGAAGGAAACAGTTGCCACCTGTTTGCAGGTGCGAGCCGTGAACTTCCGTCGTAGCGATAAGATGCTTCAAAAAGGTATCTTCCTTCGAAACTATAGTTCAGGCGTCCAAACATGGAAGCGAGCGCCCAGGTTTGCACCAGGTCACTATTCGTCTTTGTTAGCGGGTCACCAAAATTGAGACTAAAAAATTGATTGGTGATCATGCTTTGAGCGCTGGCGGTGAATTCATCCTTCCGGTATTCTTCATACGATCCACCCTGCAACAGGGTAAAAACATGGTCTTCGTTAACTTTCAAATTGTAGGTAAGAAATCCCTGCAGGTTATTCTGGTAGGCCTTGTTCTTTGCTAACGAAATGGAATTCGGCACATTTACATTGAACCTAACGGTGTTGCGTGTACGCCCATACCAGTATATGCTTTTGCTGTTGTTCTCCATCGCGTAGTTGTTCTGGTTGCGCCAGCCAATGACATCCAGCGTTAACCCTTTCACCACATTTTTTACCTGCAGGTTCAGGCGACCGGTAAGGGTTTCGTAGTTGCGGGTTTCCAACCCAGCGTTTTTTTCTATATCAACTGCGTTGATCTGCAGATCGCCGTTATACGGTTGCCCGGTAATGTCTTCCGCGGGTGTGTACAAGGACTGGCGGGTGCGACTGCGGTAAAGCCTGTTGATGATCTGCGCCGTACCAAATGCATTTTCTTTGATGAAAGAACCAATGTAACCGGTGGTCAGTTTTAAACTTATATACTTATTCAACTCCGCGTTAATATTCAGTTTGAGATTTGTTCTTGAGTTGTCGTCCGGCCCGAAACGCAAAACGCCATCCCGATTGTAATAACTCCCGGAGACGAGGTAGTTTAACTTTTGATCTCCACCGCTTACGGAGAGCGAATGATTTTGCATGTGGTTGATCTTATCCATGCCTTCCTTCACCCAGTTGTTGTTACCGAAATATTCCCAGCGATCCTGCGTTGGATTTTGACGGGTGATAAAATTTGGATTCATCAGCCATTCTTTTTGTTCATCGTTGAATTCGACCGCACCGGTTGCATTGAAGCGGGCTTCGTCTATCAGCACTTGTTCGTCCCAGGAATCCAGGCGCTCCGGTTGGCGCGCTGTGATGTTAATACCATAGTAACTGCTGTAATTGATCCTGGTTTTTCCCGGGGCGCCCTGTTTGGTTGTTACAAGTATCACTCCACCTGCAGCGCGGGCTCCGTAAATGGCAGAGGCAGATGCATCTTTCAACACCGAAATAGATTCAATGTCATTAGGGTCAACCAGGTTGAGATCCTGCTCTACACCATCCACGAGGATCAATGCACTCGCATCATTGGCCGAAGAAAATCCGCGAATGCGGACACCATCACCTTCACTGCCCGGCTGGCCGCTGCCACGCAGCACGGTCACTCCCGGCAATACACCCTGCAATGCTGCGGTAGCGTTTGGAACCGGCCGATTGATCAGGTCTTTGCCTGAAACCTGTGCCACGGCGCCACTTAGGTTTATCTTCTTCTGGTTGCCATATCCAATGATCACCACATTCTCGAGTGATTGTGGGTTTTCGGCGAGCGAAATGTCAAGTGTTGATTCCCCATTCACTTCCACTTCTTTCTGTAAGTGGCCTGTATGCGAAAACAGGAGCACAGCGCCAGTCGGCACATTGACGGAAAACTGTCCTTTTGCATTGGTGGTTACAATTGTTTGGGTGCCTTTCAAGGAAACGCTTACCCCGGCGAGCCCGAGTCCACGGGCATCCGTAACGGTTCCCTGCACTTTAGTAGTTTGGGCAAATGACGCGGAGTTAAACAAAAGAAACAGGAGAAAGAAGGCAATCGAAAAGCCCGTGTCGCGTGGAATTTTTTTCCGGGCGCCGACTTCAGCAAGAACACTCATAAAGCAAACATTTAGCAGGTTAAAAAATATGAATCGATCATCAAATATTTTAGTGACGACAAGGCGAAGCCTGCTCACAACATGGAGTTGGGTGTAAGGCCTGGACCAGTTCTCTATTTTTTTTGGGTTATTCTTTTTTCCCCTGTAGACAGCAGTTTAATTACAGGTATGCATGGGTGTTAGTTGGCTGCTATGTTTATACCTGTAACCAGGCTCAATCGTTCGTATTCGGCTTTTGTTCCTAAAATATCCCGGGCGGCTGTTTTGCATTGGGTGCAATCATATCGCTCCGCGCCTTTAACCAGTAAGGGAACGGCTTCTTCGTAGCTAAATGGAAGTATCTGCGGGTATTCCCATTTTTTTTCTTTTAGCAAGAAGGGGACGAGCACATTGAAACCTTTCTGTAAAGATTTACCACCCGGGGTAGTATGATTCCATAGATCCATGTCGACGTTTTCTGCCAATTGTGCAATTGTAAAAAAAGGATCGAGGATGAAGACGGTGTAGTGCAGTGAAATTGTTCTTTGCAATTCCCGTGGAAAATCTCCTGCATCATTCATTTGATTTTCGAGTCTTGCGCGTGCACTGACAAGTAGCTTTTTTTCAAGTTATGTTTGACAGGTGTACAATGCAAAGCAGTGGCGTTG
>JAURWD010000179.1 GCA_030655145.1 Ferruginibacter sp. | reverse complement strand
AAGAACTCAATAGCATCGAACGACAAAACAATACCTATTTTTCACCGGCTAAAAGAATGACCTATAAAATGGTCGGAGGCGCAGCTTCGCTTGACACGAAGTACACGGTTTTCGGCGAGGTAGAAAGCGGACTCGAGGTTATCGACCAAATTGCTAATGTGGCCAGAGATAACTACAACCGCCCCACAACCGATGTCCATATGCGCATGGAACTTCTGACGAAATAATCTTTCCGGAGATTTTGCTATGAGCCGAAATGGCGTATTTTGCATCCCTGCTTTTGAATCATCCAATTTTGAATTAAACAAAAACAACATCAGCATATGAACGTTCCGGCAAATTTTCAATATACCAAAGAACACGAATGGATCTCATTGGAAGGCAATGTAGCTACAATTGGAATCACTGATTTCGCTCAAGGTGAGTTAGGCGACATCGTTTACGTAGATATTGCCTCAAAAGGAAAAGCACTAACGGCAGATGAAGTGTTTGGAACGGTGGAAGCCGTGAAAACGGTTAGTGACCTGTTTCTCCCGGTTTCAGGCACAATTACCGAAGTAAATGCGGCATTGGAGGCTCAGCCGGAGCTTGTTAATTCGGATCCTTATGGTGCTGGTTGGATGATCAAAATGACCGTGGACAACCCGGAAGATGTGGCTGCCCTGCTAACAGCAGAAGCGTATTCAACGTTGGTAGCCTAAGGCCTCAGAAATTCTACGGCTGGCGACCTAAAGAGAACATAACCCAAATGAAAGGTCTCGAGATAAAAAAATTTATACCAGGCATTGCCTGGTTTTTTGTTGTGTTGGTTTTACTGTGCATGCCCGGAAGTGATGTCCCCGGCGCAAGCTGGCTTGATAAGATCTTTTTTGACAAATGGGTACACACAGGCATTTTCGCGTTACTGGCCTTCCTGTTTATGTTACCGGTTGGGCTCTCTTCTTTACCGGACCGTGAAAAACTGCAGTACTTTATCCGCATCGCCATCGCTACCTCTTTGTGGGGCATCACCACCGAATTTATTCAAAAATACCTGGTGATCAGCCGCAGTTTTGACTTACTTGACTGGGCAGCTGACAGCTTTGGAGCGATGCTTGCCTTTCTCTTTTCCCGGAAAAAATACACTGGAATTTAACGCTAAACTTTCACCTTCTAAAAACACCTAAAGTTGCTGTATGTGCAGCTTTTTAGTACATTTGCCCATATGATGAACGTAGAGAATATGGAATACAATACCACCAGAAATCATTTAACCATGAGAGAATATGGCAGACATATTCAAAAAATGGTTGAGTACTTGTTGAGTATTGAAGATAAAGATAAGCGCCAGCGGAATGCGATGGCCTTGATAGAATTGATGGGGTTTTTAAACCCCCATCTGAAGAATGTTGAAGATTTCCGTCACAAACTATGGGACCATTTATTCCTCATCAGCGATTTCAAACTTGATGTTGAAAGTCCATACCCCATCCCTACCCGTGAGACTTTAAAGGCCAGGCCTGAAGTATTAAGCTATCCGAAAAAATATCCCAAGTTTAACCACCTGGGAAAAAATATTGAAGTCGTCATTAATAAAGCACTCAAAGAAGACAACCCGGAAAAACGCCAGGGTTTCGCTAATGCAATCGCTTATTATATGAAGCTTACATACAGCAACTGGCATAAGGAATTGGTGCATGATGACAACATTCAATCAGAATTGCAGTCCATTACCGAAGGTCAGCTGGAATTCAATAATCGTCCGTTTGTAAAACACCGGGCTGATAACCGCCCTGACAGGGATGAATTCAGTGCCCGCCCGGCTGGTAACTATCGCAAAAACTTTGGCAGCCGTAACAACCCGAGTGGTGGAAGAGATAACCGGGGCAATACCGGCGGTGGACAACGGGATAACAGGAACGGTAATACGAGTGGCAGTCGCGACAACCGTGCAGGCAACACCGAAAACCGAAATAACAATAACAGGAATTTCAAGAAAAGATACTAGCCTCGCGGCTCTTTCCGGTTACATCAAAAGAAATTTTCAATACAGGCTTAAGCCCTGACTGTTCGCACATGTTAGGGCTTTTGTTTTAATGTTACTTTAAATCCAACGCATGAGCTCATTTGAAGTTATTGGCGGCAAAAAATTATCCGGCGAAATAATTCCGCAGGGAGCGAAAAACGAAACCTTGCAAATTATTTCCGCGGTTTTGCTCACGCCGGAAAAAGTAACAATTGATAACCTGCCCGATATCATTGACGTGAACCTGCTCATCGAACTTCTGCAGGAAATGAAAGTAAAGGTGGAGCGGATCAGCAGTAGCTGCTGCACCTTCCAGGCTGACGATGTGGATGTTGATTATCTCAACAGCGCGGACTACCATAAAAAAAGTGGCAAACTCCGGGGCTCGGTCATGTTAGCCGGCCCGATGTTATCAAGATATAAAAAAGCCTATGTCCCAAAACCAGGTGGCGACAAGATCGGCCGCCGGCGGCTTGATACGCACATCATCGGGTTTGAAAAGTTGGGCGCTTCCTTTCAATACAACCCTTACGGATTTTTCTACCTCGCTGCTAATGAATTAAAAGGGACAAACATCCTGTTGGATGAACCTAGCGTAACAGGTACTGCCAACATTCTCATGGCCGCCGTGATGGCTACAGGCACAACTACAATTTACAATGCCGCATGCGAGCCGTACCTGCAGCAGTTGTGCAAAATGTTAAACCGCATGGGTGCAAAGATCAAAGGCATCGGCAGTAATATGCTTACCATCGAGGGCGTTGATTACCTGGGAGGAACTGAACATCGCATCCTGCCCGACATGATCGAGGTCGGTAGTTTTATCGGTTTATCCGCCATGACCCAAAGCGATGTCATCATCAAAAATGCGGGTGTGGAACACCTGGGTGTAATACCTGAAAAATTTCAGCAGTTGGGTATCAAGTTGAATTTCCCGGGCGATGATATTCATATTCCATCCCAAGACCTCTACGAAATACAGAAGTATATGGATGGTGGCGTATTGACCATCTATGATCACCCCTGGCCAGGTTTTACGCCAGACCTGTTAAGCATCGTACTCGTTACAGCCATCCAGGCAAAGGGTAGTGTACTCATTCACCAGAAGATGTTTGAAAGCCGCCTGTTTTTCGTGGACAAACTCATTGACATGGGCGCTCAAATTATTTTGTGCGATCCGCATCGGGCTGTTGTCGTGGGTTTACAACGCGAACAAAAATTACGCGGTATTACCATGTCAAGTCCCGATATCCGGGCGGGTGTTGCCTTGCTCATTGCCGCCCTTAGTGCCGAAGGAAAAAGCACGATACAAAATATTGAACAGATTGACCGGGGTTACCAGTTCATTGATACCCGCCTGCAACAACTTGGTGCGGAAATTATCCGGATCGACTAACCCAATTTATCAAGCATACCGCGGAAGAATCGTTTTGCTATTTCTTCCTTTTCTTTGCAAATGCCAACTCCCAATAAGATCATCATCATTACTGCCCCGTCCGGGTCAGGAAAAACTTCCATCACGCGTTTCCTGATGGCGCATTCTCCTGAATTGGCCTTTTCTATTTCGGCCGCTACCCGGCAGGCACGCGGTATCGAGAAAGACGGTGTAGACTATTACTTTCTCAGCGAAGCGGCGTTCAAAGAAAAAATTCAACACAACGATTTTGTCGAATGGGAAATGGTGTATGAAGGCAAGTATTATGGCACCTTGAAGAGTGAGCTTGAACGCATTTGGGAACAAGGCAGGATCCCGGTCCTCGACATCGACGTTAAAGGGGCGATTCACGTTAAACAACAATTCCCCGATTCTGCCATCACCCTATTTATAGAACCTCCTTCCGTTGGTGAACTTAGAAAACGGCTGGAAACCCGGGGCACGGAATCTCCTGAGTCTCTTGCAGCCCGCGTGAACAAGGCTTCTTACGAACTTTCATTTAAAGACCAGTTCGACAAACAAATTGTAAATGATGATTTACCAAAGGCTTGCAACGAAGCGCTGGAGATCATTGGTGAATTTATCAAACAGTAGCCCTAAAATCATTAATCACTGATCTTCCTTATTTTTATACAATGGACTGGATAGCACTTTTTGCGATATTACTTTCATTGATCCTTATTGGTTTTTTCTCGGGCGTAGAAATAGCATTTGTTTCCGGCAACAAATTATCAATTGAACTTAGAAAAAAACAGGGAACGTACAGCGGTCGTGTCTGGGGCGAATATGCGGATAAGCCAGCAAGGTTTATTGGAACAACGCTCATTGGTTTTAATGTTATCCTGGTGGTGTATGGTTTACTGTGGAGCAGTTTTATGTCAGATGTGTGGCGCAATCATATTGGCGGTTTTAGCTGGAACGTCGAGAACCCTTACCTGCACCTGATCATTGAAACAATTGTATCAACGCTTTGCCTGTTGTTTTTTGAATTTGTTTTTAAAGCATACTTCCGGGCGAAGAATGAAACCATTTTAAGTAGTGGACTGGTTACCTATATTACCCAAATTTTCTTCGCCGTTTTTTCGGGCATTGCTTCTTTTTTTGTGGACATGTCTGAATGGATATTGAAGTACATCTTCAATGTGAAACTCAATGAGAAGAAAGATGTTTTTACCAAGATCGATCTCGAACATTTTATTCAGCAAAGCAAGCATCATGATGAAGAAGACGCTTCGGAGATCAATAAAGAATTGTTTGAAAATGCACTATCGCTGAGCGAGAAAAAAGTAAGGGAATGCCTTGTGCCCAGAAAAGAAATTGACGGGGTTGAGATTCGCACGAACATTGAAGCCGTTAAAGAGAAATTTATTCATACCAAGCTGAGCAAGCTTGTAGTGTTCGATAAAAATATCGATACCATCGTTGGGTATGTTCACCAGCTTGACCTTTTCAAAAACCCAAAAGACATCCAGGAAATTCTTCTACCTATTCCAACTATCCCGGAGAGCATGAGCGCTACGGACCTGATGACAAAATTTACAAAAGACAGGAAGAGTTTGGCCTGGGTTGTTGACGAGTTTGGCGGTACTGCCGGCATCGTTACGATGGAAGACCTGTTGGAGGAAATTTTTGGCGATATCAAGGATGAATATGACACAGAGGAGTTCATCGATAAGCAACTTTCTCCCAATGAATTTATATTCAGCGGTCGCCTGGAACTTGATTTTATATCAGAAAAATACGAGCTGGAATTCCAGGACAACCAGGAGACTGAAACCCTCAGTGGCTTCATCATCCAGAACCGCGACGAGATTCCCAAACAAAAAGAAACCTTTACAATCGGCAATTACCAGTTCGATATTTTGAATGTAAGCGACACCCGTATTGAAACGGTAAAATTGAAAGTCCTTAAATAAACGCCTGCCTCCCGTTTTCATTTTACACTTTTTTAAAGCACCAGGTTTTTCATGATTGTAGCTATTAATCTAACCGGATTTATAAGCGAAAGCCATCATGATACAGGGGTGAATTTTTTCCGGCGCCTTGCATTGGAGAGATCCGGCGACGCCTTTGTTTTTATATCCGATCGTCAACCCGGCACTTATACTAACCTGCCTCCTAATATCCAGCTTTTGCTGTCAAAGCCGCTGGGAAAGAACTCGTTATTTCAAAAACATTGGTATAACAAAACCTTGCCAGCACTCGTAAAAAAAACCGTTGCAAACATACTTATTCATCCAGCCGGCATTTCCACAGCGAGCTGCGATATTCCTCAAATAGTTTTTGCGAATGACTATTATACCCCGGCTTTGTTCACGACAGCGGATGAGAAACTGCAGGCTTACTTCCGGAAAAACAGGCCAGTAATTATGGGGCGGGCCAGTAACGTTATTGTTCGTTCTGAACTCGAAAAAATAACGCTTGCCGAACTATATCCAACTGCAACCGGCAAAATAAAAGTGATTCAATCGTCCATCACTGACGGGTACGCGTCGACGGACTATTTCAATAAGGAAGCAACCAAAGAGAAGTATACAGAGGGCAAAGAGTATTTCCTTTTTAATGGCCTGATGGACGGGAATGAAGCCGCACTGATCAACCTGCTAAAGGCTTTCAGCTTTTTAAAGAAGCGGCAAAAAACGAACATGCAACTTCTGTTCATACCCGGTAGCGACTCAGGTGTTGCAGGCTTTGCGGAAAAGCTGCGTTCTTACAAATTCCGGGATGATGTTAAATTGATAGACGGCCTATATGAGTTGGAAGTTGCGAACCTTATAGCGGCTGCTTACGCCTTTGTCTACCCGCTACAAAGCGTTTCCGACCTCACATTTATTTTGCGGGCGCTCCAATCCGGTGTGCCGGTGATCGCAACAAACAACGCGTTGATAAAAGAAGTTGCGGGTGATGGAGCTTTATACGTGGACGCTACCGATTTTATGGACATCGCCAACAACCTGGCACTCGTGTTCAAGGATGAGGCCGCAAGGGAGAAATTAGAACAGCACTGCCTGCTGATCGAGGCCAAACTTAAAGCGTCTTCTCCTTTAAACGAATTCTGGCAATTGATTGCCGCAGCTAATTAAGCAGGCTTCTCCCTAAGGAAGCGTTTGCGACCGGATTTATATGGCAAACCTGCTACCTTTGCATAATTCTTAAAACACAATCCTGGTAATGAACAAATCAACCATACAAATAGACGTACTCCTCGATCCCAATAAAATTCCCGAACAAATTAACTGGAATGCCACTGACAGCACTGCCGACATGAGCCAAAAAGCGAAAGCCATGTGTCTTGCATTTTGGGATGGCGCCGATAAAACAGCCATGCGCATAGATCTTTGGACAAAGGATATGATGATGGATGAAATGGCAGATTTCTATTACCAGATGATGATGACGATGGCAGATACTTTCAAGCGGGCAACCCAACAGCAGGAGCTTACCGATGACATGAAAAAATTTGCCCGTGAATTCATGGAAAAGTTCAAAGCGATCCAGCTAAAAGAGCAGCAATAACCCCCGACAATTTTCCCACCAAAACAATTATCTCAAAAACATACATATGAGCCTGGAGCAACAGATAATGACCGAAATGAAGGACGCGATGAAATCGAAAAACGAAGGGCTGTTAAGAAGCCTTCGTGCCATCAAAGCGGAGATCATCAAAGCGAAAACAGAGCCGGGCGCAGGCGGAGAAATCAATGAAGCCACGGAACAAAAATTTCTTCAGAAGATGATGAAACAGCGGAGAGATTCGCTTGAAATTTTTGAACAGCAAGGCCGTAATGATCTTGCAGAAAAAGAGCGGGAAGAGATGACCGTGATAGAAAGATTTCTACCAAAACAAATGAGTGAAACTGAGATCAAGGAAGCGGTCGCTGCCATCATCACCCAAACAGGTGCTTCCTCACCAGCGGATATGGGCAAGGTTATGGGGGTTGCCAGTAAACAACTTGCCGGGCTTTCAGATGGCAAGACCATTAGCAGTATTGTAAAGGAGTTATTAAGCAAGTAGCAAGTAACTGGTTTACTCACGGAAATCCTTACACGTAGTTTTTCGAAAACACGCTGATCATGATCGATATCTTTTTTGCCTTATTGGTTTTGCTCGCGATTTTTAAGGGATACCAGAAAGGATTTGTAATAGCGTTGTTCTCCATCATCGCCTTTATTCTCGGCCTGGCGGCGGCGTTAAAACTCTCTGCAGTTGTGGCTTTATACTTAAGTAACGCAACCAGCGTTTCCGCGAAGTGGTTACCTGTAGTATCGTTTGTGCTGGTATTCGTTATTGTTATATTCCTGGTTCATCTTGGAGCAAAACTTATCGAAAAAACTTTTGAATTGGCTTTACTGGGATGGCTTAACCGGCTTGGTGGTGTGGTGCTCTACATCTTCCTCTATACCTTGTTTTTCAGCCTTTTCCTTTTTTATGCTGATCGCCTCGAATTGTTTCAAAAGTCAACGATCGCGGCGTCTAAAGTTTACCCATACGTGCAGCCGTTTGGTCCCAAAGTAATTGACAGTTTAGGCGTGTTGGTTCCAATTTTTAAAGACATGTTTCTGCAGCTTGAAACGTTTTTCGAAGGGGTGTCTGACAAAATGCAGCATTAAGGTCAGGCTATATTATATTTCATGTAATTTTAAACCGATTGCTTATTTTAGCAAACTATAAGAACCAGAATTATTTAGTTCAAGCCGAATGAGTTACGAAATCAAACAAGACGGAAAATTCAAGTATATCGAAGAGGGCCAGGGCGAACCGTTGATGTTGTTGCATGGTTTATTTGGGGCGTTAAGTAATTTCATGCCGTTGATAGAACACTTCAAATTAACGCACAAAGTGATCGTTCCAATGCTCCCTTTGCTCGACCTTGATCTGCTTCATACTTCAGTTGGAGGCTTACAAAAATTCGTACAAAAATTTATAGAATTTCGGGGCTATAATAACATTCATTTGCTGGGCAATTCTCTCGGCGGTCATGTGGCCTTAGTACATATTTTAAAAAGTCCGGATAAAATAAAGTCACTGATCCTAACCGGGAGTTCCGGCCTTTTCGAAAACGGCATGGGTGATACTTACCCGAAGCGTGGCGACCGGGAATACATCCGGAAGAAAACCCAACTTACCTTCTACGATCCGGCGATGGCAACTGACGAACTGGTAAATGAAGTTTTTGAAATTACTAACAATCGCCTCAAAGTGATCAAAATTATCGCGCTGGCAAAATCTGCCATCCGGAATAATCTTGGTGAAGAACTCAATGGAATAAAACAACCCACCTGCCTCATTTGGGGCAACGATGATACCATCACTCCCCCGTTTGTCGGTAAAGAATTTCAGCGCCTCATCCCGAACAGTGAACTGCATTTCGTTGATAAATGTGGACATGCCCCCATGATGGAAGTGCCTGAGGAGTTTAACAAGATATTAGCTGCATTTTTAGCCAAGGTTAAAACACCTGCTGCAACAATTTTATAATATTGTTTGTCTATTCCTCGTTACAGGTTATAGGAAATGCAAGTTCGCCGGATAAAACTCTCAACGATTCTCAATGCTTACAGCAGAGCTCATCAATAATAACATTCCCCGTCTCCAGCTGCAGGACAGTGTCACCAAAGCATTGCAGTTAGTCAATGATTTTCGCGTTACCCATTTACCCGTTGTCGCTGATGGGAAATTTCTCGGCCTTATTAGTGAAGACGACCTGCTGGATGTGGAAAGTGAAAAAGGAACCATAGAATTTTTGCAGGAACATTTTATACCGGCATTGGTGAAAGAGAATGAACATTTCTTGAATGCAGTAAAATGCAGCAACCAGTTTGAAACCACGGTAGTGCCGGTTATTAACGAAGAGAAGGACCTGGTAGGGGTAATCACCGTTACCGACCTGCTCAAGGCCCTGGGTGATTTTTCAGGTGCAAATGAAATTGGCGGCATCATCGTTATGGAAATGGAGCGCATTCAATTTGCCATTTCCGAAATCAGCCGTATCGTTGAAAGTAACGACGCCACTATCCTCCATCTTAATACAACCGTTCAGCCGGAAACTGGCCTCCTCACGGTTTCACTTCACCTGAACAAAAAGGAAATTGCCGCCATCGTTTCCGCTTTTGAGCGGTACGAATATGACATCATCTATTACTTCGGTGATGAAAAATTTGAGAACGAGATCCACAGCAATTACCGTCATTTGATGAGCTATCTCGACATTTAAGCCTTGCCTGCTATCCACGGAACAGATTTTGCTTTTATCAGTTCAATGCAAAAAAACAATGCAGGGAAAAGGAATGTGATGCGATTAGTGAGACAGATATATACCGCCTGGTTGTTTATAATAATTTGCTCAAACACCGGTGCTCAAACCGTAGACACATTATTCCAGGTTCCTGCCCCCCTCCCGGCAAACATAAGTGTTGACTCCATTTCAGGAAACAAACTCTTCATTCGCAACATCACCATCAAGGGCAACCGAAAAACGAAGGATTATATGATCCTCCGGGAAATTCAATTTAAAGCAGGCGACTCCATTGCTGCTGCCTCTGTCGGCGAAGCATTTCAACTTGCCCGTCAGCAAGTATACAACACCACACTTTTCAACGAGGTCAAGTTGGAGCTTACCATGCTTTCTGCGGTAGAAATTGAAGTAACGGTTAATGTCAAAGAGCGCTGGTACCTCTACCCTGCACCACAGTTTCAATTGGTAGATCGAAACTTGAATGAATGGTGGGTGAAGTACAAACGCGATCTGTCGCGGGTTAACTACGGGGTTAAATTTGTACATTATAACTTCAGTGGGCGGCGTGACCCTTTGCGCATTTACCTCATCAACGGCTACACGCGCAATATTTCCTTTTCTTACTCCCAACCGTACAGCAACCGCACCCTTACCCAGGGATTTGGTATTGGCGGAGGCCTTGCGCAAAACCGTGAAATGCCTTACAAGACTGGCTATAATAACCAGATCCTGTTTTTTAAAAAGGAGGATTTTGTAAAGAAGAACCTGTATGGAAATATCAGTCTCCGATTGCAAAAAGGTATCTTATCCCGCCAGACAATCAATGTTGGATTTTCCTACCTTAAGATCAACGACTCAATACTTTCCCCCAAATACAATCCTGCCTATTTCAACGACAATGTGTCGTCAAAAAACATTGTTGATCTAAGTTATACCTGGCAATACGCAAATATTGATAACATCGCCTACCCCTTAAAAGGTGTCAAAGCTTCGGCTGTACTCTTAAAACGGGGATTAGGACTAACAGGAGGCATTAATTTGCTAAGCACCGAAGTAAACTACAACAGGTATTGGGCGCATACACATAACTGGTACACCAGCATCCAGCTTTTCGGCAACATCAAATTGCCATTTAATCAACCGTATATCAACCAGCGGGCGCTGGGATATGGAGAAACGAACTTACGGGGATTGGAATACTACGTGGTTGATGGCGTCGCGTTTGGCCTTGCAAAGGCCACCCTAAGAAAAAAAGTGTTTTCCTTCTCGATTCCATTCCCTATCAAATCGAGTTCGCATACGTCCATTCCCTTCACCTTCTATGCAAAAACCTTCGCGGATGCCGGTTTTACATATAACAAAAGAGAGTATCTTACGCGTTTGAATAACCGTTTACTTTACTCCGGTGGATTTGGAATTGATGTTCTTACGCTGTACGATGTTCATGTGCGTTTCGAATACAGTTTTAATCAATTGGGAGAACACGGTTTATTTTTACGCAGCCAGGGAGGTTTATAGCATTTGGTCGATAAAGTGAAAATGGATGGGCATAAGACCTCTCAAATAATTTATAGCAGTTATGAAAATAGCCATATACAGTCGGGGGATAGAAAATGATCAGCACAAGGACATGGTGTTGCTATTGGAAGAACTGAATCTTTACAAAGTAGAGCCGGTTTTCTTCCAGGACTTTTTTAACCAGTTTTATTCGGCAGTTAACATGAAGGGGAAATACTCAACCTTCAACTCCGCTGCCGACCTTGATGATTCAATTGACTGTGTGATCAGCCTTGGGGGAGATGGCACCTTGCTTGACACGGTTTCTTTTGTGCAGGATCGCGGTATTCCGGTGCTCGGCATCAATTATGGCCGCCTCGGTTTTCTTGCAAATATTGGTAAGGAAGACCTCCACATCGCGATCAAGGCATTGGCCGAACGCACCTATGTCACAGATAACCGAACCCTCATTCATCTTGACGCGAACATTCCGCTGTTCAAAGACGTGCCGTATGGGCTAAACGAATTTACCCTGCAAAAAAAGGATTCTTCTTCCATGATCAAGATTCACACATACTTGAACGGTGAGTTTTTGAATACTTATTGGGCAGACGGACTTATTGTAGCCACACCAACTGGTTCTACCGGTTACTCCCTTAGTTGCAATGGACCGATCGTGTTTCCAGACAGCGGCAGTTTTGTAATTACGCCCGTTGCGCCGCATAATTTAAACATCAGGCCGATAGTGGTACCAGACGACAACATCATCTCTTTTGAAGTAGAAGGTCGTACCGACTCTTTTATTTGCACCCTTGATAGCCGCCGCATGGTAGTGCCGAAAGAAGTACAGTTGGCGGTTAAAAAAGAGAAGTTCGGGATCAACCTGATCCGCCTGAATGAAAACAATTTTTTGCAAACGCTCCGCAACAAATTGTCGTGGGGGCTGGACAAAAGAAATGCTTAACAGTTTATATATAATAAAATAATTCAAAGCGACGTTTTCAACAGATAAACTTCTTCGAGGCAAATAATTTTGAAAACAAGTGTTATTTTGCATTTATGAAAAAATACCTTCTTACGCCAATAGTCGCCATCCTTCTTTTACAGGCCGCAAGGGCGCAGGATATGTACGTACACCAGGGCGAGTTTGGAATCACTGCAGGTGCTGCTCATTATTTTGGCGATATCAATACCCGTGCGGCCATCAACCGGCCAAAACCCGCGGTCGGTATTTTCTTTACAAAACAATTTAATAATTACCTCGGTATTCGTTTGAGTGCGCATTACGCACAATTGGGGTACAGCGATATTTATAGCAAAAACGAATACCAGAAAAGAAGGAACTTAAGCTTCAACACCGACATTTTCGAAGTTGCTGTGCAAGGTGATTTCAACTTTTTTAAGTTTGTTCCGGGAGATCCTAATTACATTTTCACTCCTTTCGTTACGCTCGGGGTTGGCTTGTTCAGCTTCAACCCGTACGCATATCTCGATGACAAAAAGTATTACCTGCGTGCCCTTGGCACCGAAGGTCAGAACATTCAATACACGGATCCCGCCAGCGGTCAAATGCGGAAAACCTACGGAAGTATGGCCTTGTGTTTCCCGATCGGTGCCGGCGTGAAGTATAACATTTCTGATAATATCAACTTATCATTCCAGGTTACGCATCGCCTCACCATGACAGACTATCTCGATGACGTTAGTACGACCTATGTGGGCGCAGATAAATTTCCTGTGTTGAACGGCCAACCCTCAATCGCCGGCATTTTGCAGGACCGTAGTTTTGTAACAGGCACACCGATAGGCGTGGAAGGAAGACAACGCGGATTCAATAAACAAAAAGATCAGTACATTATGGCTGAGGTAGGTGTTTCATTTAGCATCAGTTCATACAGATGCCCAACAGCTGATTAGTTTATCAATTAATAATTTGAATGGCCGGCAATGTTGCCGGCCATTTTGTTTGCAGCGCTTCATCCAGCGAAAATTTCCCCAATCCCGGTTAAGGGGTTTGATTGTGTGTCATAACAGCGAGCGGGCAATCGCCCAAAACATTACCATTTTCACCAGCGCAGGTGGGCTGCTGGCAAATTTTAGCAACGTTTCAAGGTTCAATATCAGGTCGGCACCCGCAGGATTTTATTACTATCGGATGCGTTTTGAAGAGAATGTGATAGAAGGCAAACTGGTGAAGTGGTAAGTTTCTCCAAAACGCTTATTGCAACTAATTTTTATTACTTTTGCCCGCCAAACTCAAGTATACATTGCTTTTAATTCAAGGTGCAGTATGAGCTTAAAGAACAATATTGATTTGAAGCGCCTTCCCCGGCACATCGCTATCATCATGGATGGTAACGGCAGGTGGGCTGAAGAGAAGGGTGAAAACAGGTTGTTTGGCCATCTTCACGGCGTGGAAAGTGTCCGCAGTATTGTTGAAGGTTGTGCTGAGTTAGGCATAGAATACCTGACCTTATACGCGTTTAGCACTGAAAACTGGGATCGTCCTGCTTATGAAGTAACAGGCCTCATGGAACTCCTGGTAACTACGATCAGGAATGAGGTACCGACCCTGAACAAAAATAATATCAAGTTACACGTGATCGGTGATATGAAAATGCTTCCTGAATCTGCCCGCCGGGCATTAAATGAGGCGCTTTCAGAAACATCTGCCAATACCGGTCTGAACCTGGTGATGGCTCTTAGTTACAGCAGTCGCTGGGAACTACTGAATGCAGTGAAGCACATTGCGGAAGATGTAAAAGCAGGTTTATTACCGAGTGAAGAGATCACCCAGGACACCATTCAGAAATATTTGTCTACGAGCGGCTTCCCTGATCCGGAACTCATGATCAGGACAAGTGGCGAGTACAGGATCAGCAATTTTTTGCTGTATCAACTTGCCTATGCAGAACTTTATTTCACCAATACCCGCTGGCCTGACTTCAGAAAAGATAACCTCTACGAAGCCATCATCGATTTTCAAAACAGGGAGCGCAGGTTTGGCAAAACAGGGAAACAAGTAAGTGACACTTTGAAAACATAGCAATTACCCTGTCCGCCGACAAAAATTTCCAAATAATTAATCATTAAACACGGCAAAGAAAAGAATTAAAAGCCTTCGGGCTTTTGTCATAAATAGCAATTTATTTGCTTTCGCAAGGCAGCGTTGAAAAGCAATTCCGGCCTGATTTGTAAGGGATTGTTTAACAAATAGTTTTCATTAGAGCAAGTATATTGCCACTCGTAAAAAAAACCAATTAATGCAGAGGATTTACCCGAATTTGTTATTGATAATACTCGCAGTTTTCAGTACACAATTCGCATTTAGCCAAAACGATACTATCCCAATTTCCGTAAACCCTGAATTGATGGGTATTTTCGAAGCAAAAGCCCCTAAACAATATACAATCGCCGGCATCACTGTAACAGGCACCAGGGCTTTCGATCAAAATCTTATTGTTTCCATTTCCGGTCTTGCCGTTGGCGACAAAATCACCATTCCCGGTACGGATGTTTTTAGTAAAGCCATTACGAAACTTTGGAGACAAAATCTTGTAGTAAATGTCGAGATCTATCTCACAAAACTTGAAGGCAGTAACCTATACGTGGAGATGGCCGTTACCGAAAGACCCCGCCTGGCAGATTTTAAGTTTACCGGCGTAAAGAAAGGTGAGCGGGATGACCTGGAAACTAAGGTTGGTTTGTCAAGAGACCGCGTAGTAACGGACAACATGAAGATCAGCGCGGTAGAAGCGATTCAGAAATTTTTCTCTGATAAAGGGTTTCGTAATGTAACCATCCAGGTAAAGGAGCAGCCGGCCCCTAATCTTCCCAATGCGCAGATCCTGGTCTTCGAGGTAGTCAAAGGCAACAAGGTTAAAGTAAACTCCATCAATTTTGCTGACAACGCCAACATTCCTGATCTCAAGCTTAAAAAGCAAATGAAGGGCACGAAGGAAGTGAGCAGGTTCACCCTTTACCCTCCTGCAAACGTTAGCCCAGATGGCGATACCAGCACCCGTCCCAGCTTTAAGGAATACCTGCGGGATATGGATTACCTGAGCATCACAAAAACAAAAGAATTTGTTGATCCTTATTTCCGTTTTAAACTTTTTAGTTCTTCAAAGTTCAACCCGGTTAAATATGATGAAGATAAGATCGCGGTACTTGACTATTACAATTCCCAGGGCTTTCGTGACGCGGTAATCGTTGCTGATACTGCTATCAATAACACCAAGGGGAACCTTGACTTGCACATCAAAATGAATGAAGGCCGCAAATATTACTTTGGAAACATTGTTTGGCGCGGCCCTACTAAATACACTGATTCGATCCTAAATGTAATTCTCGGGATTAAAAAAGGCGATGTTTACAACATTGACGTGTTGAACAAACGTTTAGGTAAAATCCCATCCAACGAAGGTGGAGACATCCAAAGTTTATACATGGATGATGGCTACCTGTTCTTCAAAGTAGATCCGATTGAAACCGCTGTTTACAACGACACCATTGATTTTGAATTGAGGATGCAGGAAGGTCCGCAGGCGACCATCGGCCGCGTAGAGATCAGTGGAAATGATAAAACGAAAGACTATGTTATCCGCCGTGAATTAAGAACCATTCCTGGTGAAAAATTCAGTCGTACCGAACTCATTCGTACGCAACGTGAATTGGGTCAACTTGGATTTTTTAACCCTGAGAAAACAACACCAAACGTAATTCCGAACTCAGAAGATGGAACGGTTGACATCACCTGGCAGGTGGAAGAAAAATCAAACGACCAGCTTGAACTTTCCGCCGGTTTTGGTGGAGGTATCGGGTTGACGGGTACCCTGGGTATCACCTTCAATAACTTTAGTATCAATAACATTTTTAATAAGAAAACCTGGGATCCTTTACCCTCGGGTAGCGGGCAAAAACTGAGTGCACGTATCCAGTCGAACGGTCGCGCCTTCCGTACCTATAACTTCTCATTTACTGAGCCATGGCTTGGAGGTAAAAAGCGTAACTCTTTTACAGTAAGCTTTTACAATACGAAGCAGTCTAATTCGTACAACCAGTTTGGGCAGTATTGCCGCTCCTGCGGAGATACTTCAAACATCCGCACCCTGGGTGTAGGTGTGTCTTTGGGTAAGCAATTGAAATGGCCGGATGATTATTTCTCAATGATCTATTCATTCAACGTGCAGCAGTACAAGCTGAAGAACTACCCGAATATCTTTCGCGGCATCAGTGACGGAACTTCTACCAACATCAGTTTGCGGTTGGCTATTGCAAGAAATTCAACCCAGGGTAACCCGATCTTCCCAACCGGCGGATCTAACTTCCTTTTGAGTGGCCAGTTCACGCTGCCTTACTCTGCACTGGGTATCACTGATCCAACAGATAATCCATACAGGCTTCCTGAGTTTCATAAATGGCGTTTCAACGGGGAGTACTACATCCCGATCGGCCGTGCCCGTGGTGCTGACAATAACAAGCAATTTATCCTGAAAGCCGCGGCCAAATTTGGCTTCATCGGGAAGTATGATAAGAGCAAAGAGATTTCTCCATTTGAACGTTTCCAGGTGGGTGATGCAGGCTTGAACAACAACTTTGCTTTGCTAGGTTACGACATCATTGCGCACAGGGGTTACCCGGTTTATTCGAACAGCGATCCGAAAATAAATCCGGAAGATGTGACGCCGGCCGAGTTCTTTACGATCTTCAACAAATACACGCTGGAGTTACGCTATCCGTTTAGTACAAATCCATCGAGTACTATTTACGGACTTGCGTTTTATGAAGCGGCAAACGGGTGGTATAATTTCAAAGAGTACAATCCATTTAAACTGCGTCGCTCCGCTGGTTTGGGTATGCGTTTCTTCCTCCCGATGTTTGGTTTACTTGGGTTTGATTATGGTATCGGTTTCGACCGCATCAAGCCAGGCGAGCCGCGTAAAAATGCTTTCAAATTCACATTCATGTTAGGCCAGGAACCAGAATAAGCCGGCCAGTTTCAAATAGTTTTAAACATTTACTCGTATGAAAAAAAGTTTAATTGTTCTTTTTTGCCTGGTAAGTTTTGCCTTCGCATCTTCTGCGCAGCGGTATGCAATCATTGATTCAAAATATATACTGGAAAAATTGCCAGATTATAAAACATCACAAGGCAAACTTGACCAGTTCAGTACTCAATGGCAACAGGAGATCGAAAAAAAACAGGCAGACCTCGATCGTATGTATAAAGATTATGATGCTGAACAGGTTATGCTGACAGACGAATTAAAAAAGAAGCGACAGGATGAATTATACAATCGTGAGAAAGAAGTCCGTGACCTGCAGAAGCGTCGTTTTGGATTTGAAGGTGACCTGTTTAAAAAACGCCAGGAACTCATAAAGCCTATACAGGATAAGGTTTACATCGCGATCCAGAAATTGGCGGTGGAAAGATCTTATGATTTTATTTTAGATAAAAGTGAAGGAATTACTGTTATCTTTGCCGACCCAAAACTTGACCGTAGTGATGATGTACTCAGATATTTGGGTGTTAAATAATTCACAATCGGTTTGCATCAAGCAGCTAAATCAAGCAAAAAATAAACTATAAACAAGTAAACCATTTAAAAAGAAAAATGAAAAAAATTATCGTAGCAATCATGTTGGGAATTACAGTCCTCGGATTGTCAAACACGGCCAGTGCACAAACAAAAATTGGCTACATCAATACTGAAGAACTGATTGGAGTAATGCCTGAAGCTGAAAAAGCTAATTCAGAATTGCAGGAATACCAAACGGCCTTACAACAACAATACGCTTCGTATTATAAAGAATTAGGTGAGCTTGATAGCTTATTCAACAGGGATTCATCAAAAATGAATAAAGCCACAAAAGATCTTAAAAGAAATGATATGATCGCTTTGTACCAAAAAGTGCAGGGATGGCAGCAGACAATGCAACAAAAAATTGGTGAAAAACAACAAGAATTGTTAGCACCAATTCAACGTAAAGCCCTTGACAACATCAAAGCGGTAGCAAAAGAGAATGGCTACAATTATATCCTTGAAGCCGGAACACTTTTAGTAAGTCCTCCAGCTGATGATATCCTGGCCTTGGTAAAAAAGAAATTAGGTATCAAAGACGCGGCGCCTGCACCTGCAACTAAAGCCCCAGCCGGTGGTGCTAAACCAAATCAATAAGCCTTTATTAATATTTGTTACTGAGCCATCCCGCAACGGATGGCTTTTGTATTTTTGACACATGAGTACTGGCCCCATTGGTGTTTTCGATAGTGGTTATGGCGGACTAACGGTTTTGAAAGAGATCAGGTCGGCCCTGCCGCAGTTTGATTATATATATCTTGGCGATAATGCCCGGGCGCCCTATGGGCCCCGGAGTTTTGACACCGTTTATCACTACACGCTTCAGTGCGTAAAGTGGTTCTTCGCTCAAGGCTGCCCGTTGGTGGTGTTGGCTTGCAATACAGCTTCAGCAAAAGCTTTGCGCACGATCCAGCAAAAAGACCTTCAACACCTTGACCCCACCAAAAGAGTGTTGGGCGTAATACGACCAACGACGGAAATTATCGGGAATTTCTCAGCCAATAAGCGGGTTGGAATCCTGGGTACTACCGGAACCATCGCGTCAAATTCCTACCCGATTGAGATTGAAAAATTTTTTCCTGGCGTTACGGTATACCAGGAGGCTTGCCCGATGTGGGTACCGCTTGTAGAAAACAATGAGCACAGATCTGCCGGGGCAGACTTTTTTGTTCAGAAACACATTGATGAATTGCTCCGCAAAGATGAGGCAATTGATACCGTGTTGCTCGCCTGTACGCACTATCCCTTGCTCGCTGATAAGATCCGTCAATTTTTACCGGATGGCACTACCCTGGTTTCCCAGGGAGAGATCGTAGCTCACAGTCTGCAGGATTATCTTTCACGGCACCCGGAAATAACCGAGCGGTGTACAACAGGTGGAGGGTTAAGCTTTTACACAACAGATTCGCCGGAGGATTTTGATGCTAAAGCTGGTATTTTTTATGGAAGTCCTGTACAGTCGGCACATGTAGCCCTTTAAATCGCTACTTTTTCTATATTCTGTATGCGGAATTAGTAATAATTTATTACCTTCGCCGTCCTTTCACAAACAGCAGGGATGGTGCCCTGATGGATGTAGATTAAAAATTTGAAATTATTTTTTGTAAAAGGAAAAATTTAAGAAAATGCCAGGTAAAAAAAGAACCTACCAACCCCACGTCCGCCGCAGAAAATCCGTTCACGGATTTCGTCAGCGCATGCAAACTGCGAATGGTCGCAAAGTATTAGCTAGCCGCCGCGCAAAGGGACGTGCAAAACTAACCGTGTCCGACGAACGTTTTGGTAAAAAATAGACTAGTTAGCCCCCTTTCCGGGACCAACATATTTACAGCTCTCCAATTGGAGGGCTTTTTTAATTTTGTGTAAGTGGAGAAATTGGAACGATACACCCTCGGCAAAACTGATCGGCTGAAAAGTCGAAAAGTCATTGACGAATTATTTAAAACCGGCAAGTCGTTTACACTCTTTCCTTTAAGGGTCATCTACCAGCTCCAGGATAATACAGCTCCCGGTGACAATATGAATTTGCAGGCAGGCTTTACCGTTAGTACCCGGCATTTTAAACATGCAACGGATCGAAACCATATCAGGCGATTGATCAAAGAATGTTATCGACTCCAAAAAAATCCGCTCTCCTTACATTGCGATTACAAGAACACCAGGCTGAACATTTTCTTTATTTACGTTGGAAAGGAAAGGCCGCTGTACGAACTTGTCCAGGCGAAAATGGAATTGGCACTCAAACGATTAATACAATTATCATAAGTGAAAACCAGGCAAGACTCATTTGGACAGTTGCTTAAACAGATATCGGCCTGGCCGTTCATCACGCTTATCAAAGGCTACCAGTTGATCATTTCTCCCTGGCTTGGCAGCCAATGCCGGTATACACCAACCTGCTCAAAATATGGCATAGAGGCTTTTCGAAAATATGGCGCCTTCAAAGGAGGCTGGCTCACAATAAAAAGAATTGCGCGCTGTAATCCCTGGGGAGGCCATGGCCCTGACCCCGTTCCATAAAAATGCCGGTTACACCAGTTTATAATAGCACTATCATTATAAACTGGTGTAACCGGCACCGGGAAATCAATTTGATTTTTACTTCGCGCTGAAACGTTCAGCGGCCTTATCCCAATTTACCACATTCCAAAAGGCTACAAGGTAGTCAGCACGTTTGTTCTGGTACTTTAAATAATAGGCATGCTCCCAAACGTCACAGCCCAGCACTGGCGTACCTTTCGCTTCTGCCACATCCATCAGTGGATTATCCTGGTTAGGAGTTGAAGACACTTCAAGTTTACCATCTTTTACGATCAGCCAGGCCCAGCCACTTCCAAAACGCGTCATGCCTGCGTTCGCAAATTTTTCTTTGAAAGCATCAAAACTACCAAAGGCAGCATTGATGGCTTCAGCCAAGGCACCTGAAGGTTGACCTCCTGCATTTGCTGCAAGGCTTTCCCAAAAGAAACTGTGATTCCAGTGACCACCGCCATTGTTTCTAACAGCCGGGCTTATTTTTCCCGCGCTTGCAACCAGCTCTTCGATCGTTTTATTTTCGTGCTCAGTTCCTGCAATAGCTTTATTTAAATTATCTACGTAAGCCTGGTGATGCTTACCATGATGGATCTGCATTGTAGCAGTGTCGATATGCGGTTCCAATGCAGCGTGTGCATATGGAAGCTCGGGTAGTGTGAATGCCATAACTTGTTTTTATTTATTGGTTGAAAATTGAATGGAATTATTTTACAAATGTAGCTGGCCTTCAGCAAGGAGACAAATACAGTGCCGCATGATTATTTAGGATTTTGTTGTGAAATATTGACATGGTAATTGATACACATTTAGGCACTTCCAAAAAAACTGTATGCAAAAACTTGTCTGCGCACTAACCTGTTGTTTCCTTACCGCACAATCTTTTTCACAAGCTGTTTCTTCCACTGATGATTCTACATTGTCAACCTTAGTCTCTGAAAAGCTACCAGGAGCCACGGCTGCGAAGGCGAGTGCGTCCACCTTAAATATTTATCCCAACCCCGCAAAAAATAAAGTCACTTTACAGGTAGCGGGCTTCGATCCCGGCATAGCGACGGTGAAGATACTTGATATCAAAGGCAAGCGGATCCGCCAGGAAAGCAGGCTGTTAACGAACGGCAGTGAGGAGATCATCATGTTCCTTATGATGCAGCCGGGGATTTATTTTATCATGGTAAGCGAAAAAGGAAAAATGGCGCGGAAGAAATTAGTCATCATCTAATTTTCACGGCGCACTCAACGGCGCTCTTTAAAAAAGCTTTTCATAAGGTTCGCACATTCATCAGACAACACCCCACCTGTTACAACCGTCTTTGGATGAAAAGGTGATATTTCCCGGGCTACTCTTGCATACCCATTCTTTTCATCCGTTGCTCCATACACTACCCCACCAATTTTACTCCAGTACAACGCACCGCTGCACATCAGGCAGGGCTGAACAGTTACATACAATATAGCCTCCGGCAAGTATTTGCTGCCGAGGAAATTGAATGCAGCGGTCAGCGCAATGATCTCTGCATGGGCGGTTGCATCCGTTAACTTTTCCACTTGGTTATAACCTCGCCCGATGATGCGCTCGTTCATCACCACGATCGCACCCACGGGAACTTCTCCATCAGCATAGGCTCGTTCTGCTTCTCTCAGCGCCTGGCGCATATAGTCCTCATTTGTCATAATGGCTTGATTCGGTAACTTGTTACAAATTTAGTGGTATGCAGGAGACAATAGACCTTAAAGCGATGCAGCTTTACTTTGAGACAGGCATCACGCGTACCGAAAAGTTTCGTCGGCAACAGCTGCAAGCCTTAAAAAAAACAATACTCAAATATGAAGTTGCCATTGGTAAAGCATTGTTTTCAGACCTGGGAAAAAGCACTGAAGAAGGATGGATCACAGAGACCGGCTTTTTGTTGTCAGAAATAAATTACGCACTCAGGCATCTCGCAGGTTGGATGGATCGTGAAAGCATCAGCACGTCTATCTTGAATATTCCTTCCCGAAGTTTTATTATGAATGAACCATTGGGAGTCGTATTGATCATTGGCCCATGGAATTACCCATTGCAATTACTATTCACCCCGCTGGTGGGAGCAATAGCCGCGGGAAATTGCGTGGTACTTAAATCCTCCGAGTTTGCTGCTTCTACTTCAGCAATAATGAAGCAGATCGTTGCTGAAACTTTTCCTCCAAACCTTGTCCAACTGGTTGAGGGCGACGGTGGGGTCGTGGTGCCTGAGCTGATGAATCGTTTTACGTTCGATCATATATTTTATACAGGCAGTACAGCCGTTGGGAAACTTGTTTATGAAGCAGCAGCCAGCAAATTGGTTCCGGTCACGCTCGAATTAGGTGGCAAAAGCCCCTGCATTGTTGAAGCAGATGCTGACGTACCGGTAACGGCTAAACGAATAGCCGCAACCAAATTTTCTAATGCCGGACAAATGTGTGTGGCCCCTGACTATGTGTTGGTACACCATTCAAAAAAAGCAGCACTGGTAAGTGCTTTAAAGTTGACGATCAACAAATTCTTTGGCGATGATCCGTCTCTCAGCCATGATTATGGGCGCATAGTGAATGAAAAACAATTTGATCGACTAGCTGGATATATAAACGAATCAACAATTGCTTGCGGGGGCAGGATCGATCGAAGCGAGTTGTACATTGAACCGACGATCGTAGAAGGTGTGTCTCCTGATGATGCTGTGATGAAGGAAGAAATATTTGGCCCAATTTTGCCCATCATTGGATTTGAAACAATGGAGGATGCTAAAAAAATAATTGCTCAACACAAGAACCCGTTGGCCTGTTATATTTTCACTTCTTCAAAAGCAAAAGAAACGGCCTGGCTCAATGCCATTCCATTTGGCGGAGGTTGTATCAATAATGCTGCCTTTCATTTATTCAACCATGAAATGCCTTTTGGTGGCCGTGGATTTAGTGGAAGTGGACGATATCATGGCAAGTTTTCATTCGACACTTTCAGTCATAAGAAAGGTGTGATGAAAACACCGACCTGGTTTGATCCTTCGATGAAGTATCCGCCCTACAAGGGCAAACTCAATCTCTTTAAATGGCTGGTAAAATAGTTAGCGATGAGTGCTTCAAAATTTGCCCGTCGTTTTAAAAGCGTTATCATTTCAATCGTAGTACTCCTGGTTGGTTTTATCGTGTTCGCAATGTTCGTTAATAGAAATACCGTAAATATGACTCCCAGGCAAAAGCTTCTGAAAACTGTATATCCGCTCATCATGTGGTTTTCCGGCAGAACCTCGAAAAACCATGTTGAACCAGGACACCGGCCTCCAGCGCCGACTTCAATATATGCTCTTTCGGCTACGCTGAATAACGGAGAAACTTATGCGCTTTCCCAACTAAAAGGTAAACGCTTCATGATTGTAAATACCGCGTCTGATTGTGGGTATACCGGCCAATTCGAAGGGCTGGAAAAGTTGTATCAACAGTACAACCACAACTTTGTTATTCTTGCGTTTCCTGCCAATGATTTTAAAGAACAAGAAAAAGGAAATGACGCTGATATCGCGGCCTTCTGTAAACTCAATTACGGCATCAGTTTTCCTTTGATGAAAAAATCGGTGGTTGTTAAGGAGGCGGGGCAGCAGGAAATATTTGCCTGGTTAACACGTAAAGAATTGAACGGCTGGAATGATGCGCCGCCGCCCTGGAATTTCACTAAATACATCATCGATGAACATGGTCAGCTCCTGCAGTATTTCGGTCCCACTGTAGACCCCTTTAGCCCGGAGTTGGTGAAGCTGATTTTAAAATAATAGCTATATTTGACGCCGCCCACAGTGAAGACGGTTCTCATAAAGTACTGATTCTTACAGATCCAATTCCTTTGCTTACGGTAGCCGTTTTAGATGCGGGTACGCATCCTGAACTTCCAGGCATATAATCCAAACAAACAAGCGAATACGTTACACTTTTAATTATTCCTTTTAGGATCATGTCGAAGCATGCAAAATATATTTAACCACAAAGATTATCAATCGCTCCTCGCCCGCCTCACCACCATAACTACCCTTTCTGAAAAAAAATGGGGCAAGATGGATGTCAATCAGATGATCATTCATTTAAAAGATCAACTTGATATCGGGCTGGGGAATACACGAGCTGCAGCGCAGGGTCCATTCATTTTCAGAACCATGCTCGGCCGCTACCTGGCGCTCTACGTGCTTGAATGGCGCAAGGGCAAAGAGGTAACTCCGGCGGAAATGAATGCGGATTTAAAAGGAACAGTGATCACTGATTTTGAAAGCGATAAGCACTTGCTGCTGATTCGACTTCATGAATTTGCCACCGCAGAAGTATTTTCTGACCACCCTTTTTTTGGACCCTTGTCTAAACCCCAATGGGGCCGGTTGGTTTGGAAACACATCAATCATCATCTTGAGCAATTTGGAGCTTGATCATTAAGTTTAAGACCTTCCCATAAATTAAAAAGGAGCAACCACGCGGCCACTCCTTTTTCGAAAATTATTTGCTATATATTATTCTGCAATCTCCTCTACATCTCCAAGTTCTTCAGGCACTGCAACCTGGTGACGTTTGGCCACCATCTTTGTTTTGTGTTTATCAATTTGTTTGATCTATGCATCGGATGCTTTCGTCGTCGCTTCTTCGAAGGACTTGCATTGGGCACTGGCTAACAGGTCATTACCTGGAATCACCAACCTGATATTACATACTTTATTTTCACCGGAAACGGCGTTATCCAGGCTGAGTGAAACTTCACTACTAATGATACTCTCGAGGAACTGGCCGAGACGCTCTGTTTTTTCGTTTATGAAACTCGTAAGCGCTTCACTTGCTGTAAAACCAATCGATTGAATGTTTGTAATCATCATTTTTAAATTTATAGTTACCTAATAGATGCTGATACGAAGGTAGGAATGCCACCAGGAGTAAACCTTGATTTTGACCCCTATTAACATTTCTTTTTCTGTGTAGCAATTAACAAAGTGCCGGGAGCTTGGGGTCGGCTTACCCAGTAATACTGTTCACAATTTGATTAGTATCAACTTGAATGAGCCGGTAAAACATTAGTTGTGAGAATGGATGATCTGTTCCAATTGCTTTGCGGGAACAACCCCGGACTGTCGCCATTGTATTTGTCCTTTTTTGAAAAGGAGCAAGGTGGGAACACTTTGGATCTGGTAAGCCTGCGCAACTGCAGGATTTTTATCGATATCTACTTTAATGATCGTTAGGTTATCCTTCATTGAATCTTTTAACTCTTTGAGAACCGGTGCCATCATTTTACAAGGTCCGCACCACTCAGCTGAGAAATCTACTAATACCTGCTGCTCGCTGTTAATTACTTCTTTGAAGGATTTATTTTCTGTTGACATACGCAATTGCTTATACCAAAGGACCTCATATTTAATGCCAAGCTTTCGTGCGAATTGTGGGGAAATGACGACAGTCATGGAATGTATTAACCCCAACAATATCATACAAAGGGATTCTTCGGAACTGGCATGCCCATGATGTCTTTCTTGCGTTTCTTAATGGTTTCACGCAAAGCGCTTAGAAAAAATTTGTGCCGTTGGTCAAGCCTTTCATCGTTTGTAGAAAAAGATGCACTTAACCTGCGGGCAGAATCTTCAAACACCCGGCTTCCATTTTGGGTATGGATTTCAGCCCGCATAATGTAGATATTACCCTCTTCCCTGGTCGTTAACTCAATTGTTTTGACAGAGGACAATTTCTCAAGATCTGGCAGGCTGGTAGAAAAATTCAATGCTGGTTCCTGGGTGTGGATGGCCACCTCAAGTCGATCCCTGATGTCAAGTGTGTCTTCAATAATATCCTGTATGATATTTTCAATTTTCATCTCTAAATATTTAGTTCGCCTTACCCGGTTAAGGACGAAGACAAACGGACAGAAAAAAAATTGAGAAGATAGTAACACAGGCTGGTAGCCAGCATTCCTTTAGAAGGGCAATTATTTCAAAACCAGTGTTAAGATTGGGTGATTGATTCAGGGTTGAGCTACTGCTGCTCGCAGCAACAGGGTTATTGTGGTACATAGGAGTTGGGTTAAAGAGGTAATCAGGGCAAAAATCCGCAAATGAATTTCATTTACTTTAGAACTTTAACCATTCTGGTATAGAAATTTTCCGACGTCAATCGGATGGCTTACCAAAAATCAGGAGAAATATTTGACCATGAATCTGCGTGCAACCAGAAACGTTAGTTAATGCCAGGCTATCCCGGCATTAATATGTCTGGGTGATGAGTCGCAGAAAGTTAATCAGCTTTGCCGACGACGAACATCGAGGTCACCTCAAGACGATTGTTATCCGGGTCAAGCGTTTCGAATTCATAATATCCATCGCCCGTTTTTCGTGGCCCTCTTAAAATACTGAATCCATGGTCGCGAAGTTCGGTTGCTTTTTCATCTACCATTTGCATTGTAGTAACGCCAAAGGCCAGGTGAATGATTCCCTCATGCTGTTCCACCACAGTATCATTTTTATTTGCCGGAATTCCTGGCTTTTGCATCAGTTCAAGCCTGGCGCCTGATTCAAAGCTTAAAAAATAGCTTGAAAAATTAGTTGTTGGGTTGACATACATTTCGTTTGAGTGGGCGCCGAAATACTGCACGTAATAGTTTTTCAACCGTTCAAGATCGTTGGTATAAATGGCTACATGTTCGAGTATCATCGATAAAATTTTAAACGAAAAAATTATTCAAATTGATTCCCAAAAGCAACCAGCCTCAGGTAATTTTTTGAGCAACATAAGAATGTCGGCAACCTTTATTTTTTTATGTTCAGCATATGGCGAAGCACTTCAGTAACCCCATTTTCATTGTTACTCTTTGCCTCGAAACGGGAATGTTTTTTTATTTCCGGGTGCGCATTTTCCATGGCGAAACTATAGGTTGCGGACTGCATCATTTCTAGGTCGTTGAGGTAGTCGCCAAACACGAGGGTTTCGTCGGGAGATATATGAAATCGTTGTTGCAAAGCTTCCATAGCCTTGCCTTTGTTGGCCAACTTATGAGAGATATCGAGCCAGATGCTCCCTGATATTTTCACCTGCAGCTCAGCTTGTTTATGCTGGAAATACTGGTAGCTATTCGCTTCTGATCCCGCGAGGTCACAGATCGCAATTTTCAAAAACTCATCATCTTCTACAAGCAGCAGATCTTCGACAACCTTAACCCTGTCGTAATACAAATTGACATTGGCTAAGAACTCGGGTGATTGATTTTCAATGTAGGCTTGTTTTTTTCCGCAGAGAATTGAGAAGGTGCCTTGAATATTCCGCGCCTCTTCGAGCTGAGCCCGGGCGATGTCTCTATCTAACGCTTGTACCAGTAACTCTTCGTCTTTGTAAAAAACATAGCTGCCGTTTTCGGCGATGAAGATCATGTCGTCCTTTATCGGTAGAAAGCGATTTTGAAGATTGTAAAACTGGCGGCCACTTGCAGCAGCAAACAGGATGTTGTTGGCCTTCATCACTTCAAACACATCATAAAAATCGGGGCTCAATTCATTGTGGTCGTTTAGTAAGGTGCCATCCATATCAGCGGCAACTAATCTTATCCCGGGCAGATCTATTGTCATCAGAAAACTTTATGTGTGTTAAGGATCACTTGCGTAAATAAACACACAAGATATAAGCACCTAAAAATACAGCAATATGAAAAGTAAAAAAAAGCCGAGCCTTCAAGCCCGCAAATAGGCCTGCCGAATTTCCTAAAAATTAGTGGATGAATTGCGGTAACAAGTTCAGTAACATCATCGAACAATTCAATTAACAACGGCGGTTATTTCTACGCCTGCAATGCCCGAAATGAAAAAGAGGCTGCCTCATTTGAGACAGCCTCTTGACATGTTTGTCGGGATGGCAGGATTCGAACCTGCGACCTCCTGGTCCCAAACCAGGCGCGATACCGGGCTACGCTACATCCCGAACTAAAAGTATTGACCATTAATATAATTCCGGTTTCCAGGAAAAATACCATTGGGAATGGCAAATAAAATAAAAAGATCTATTGCGGAGAGAGTGGGATTCGAACCCACGGTACAGTGTTACCCGTACGACGATTTAGCAAACCGTTCCTTTCGGCCACTCAGGCATCTCTCCTACCTGCCCTCACTTTATTAAGGGGTTGCAAAAATACGTTTCAACAACCGAATACCCAAAACAAAATGCATAATATCCAGAAATAATTATAAAACTCTTGTCGCTGCCGGATTCCGCTGAAAAAAAACATTTGCGCCTGGTTGCTGGCGGCCGAGCAAAAAAAATCCAGCTCCTCAAGGGCAACTGGAAACATCTCTTCCATTATAAAAATTACATCGCAGCCAACTGCACTTTCTGTTGCAGTTCCATGACGCTTTCTTTGAATAAAGTATCAGTGTCCATCAGGTCTTTTACCGTCTGGCAACTATGGATCACAGTAGTATGATCTCTTCCGCCAAAATGTTCTCCAATGGTCTTAAGTGAATTCTTGGTAAATGCTTTTGACAAGAACATGGTGATCTGGCGCGCCTGTACAATCTCACGTTTCCTGGTCTTCTGCAAAAGCTTATCATAAGGAACATCAAAATACTCGCACACCATCTTTTGAATCGCGTCAATTGTAATTTCTTTACTGGAAGACTTTACAAAGTTCCTTAGTACTTTTTTTGCCAATTCGAGATCTATTTCTCTCTTGTTTAGCGAAGATTGTGCCAACAATGATATCAACGCACCCTCCAATTCCCGCACATTACTGTTGATATTGTAGGCAATATATTTCACAACTTCCTTTGGCATTTCAAGGCCATCGGTCTTCATTTTCTTCTCAAGTATTTCGATCTTGGTATCGTAATCAGGCACCTGCAGATCAGCGCTCAGGCCCCAGCGGAAACGGCTTAACAAGCGCTCCTGAACACCTTCAAGATCTTTCGGTGGCTTATCACTTGTCAGGATTAACTGCTTGCCACTCTGGTGTAAGTGGTTGAAGATAGAGAAGAAGGCATCCTGGGATTTTTCAGCCCGGTTAAAGAACTGAACATCGTCGATGATCAACACGTCAATGAGCTGGTAAAAATGTATGAAGTCATTGATGGCGCCATTACGGCCATGATCAATAAACTGGTTGATGAATTTTTCAGAGCTCACATACAGAACCACTTTGTTGCTGTGGATCCTTTTTACTTCATTTCCGATCGCTTGTGCAAGATGCGTTTTACCAAGACCAACACCACCATAAATTACGAGTGGGTTGAAGGAAGTAGTACCTGGCTTTTCGGCAACTGTTTTTCCCGCCCTGCGGGCTACGCGATTACAATCACCTTCAATGAAACTCTCAAATATATATGCATGATTTAATTGTGGATCTATCTGCATCTTTTTAAGACCAGGGATCACAAAGGGATTTTTAACCGGATTATTTATGACAAGAGGAAAATCCATTTCATTGTTTGAGTATGATTTAAAACCATGACCCGGAACATCCATTGTTAGCGGCTTGTTTTTACTGTTGCCACTATCTACCATGATCCGGTATTCCAAACGTGCTTCTTTCCCTAATTCTCTCTTTAATGTTTTTGCAAGTAAACTGATATAATGTTCTTCGAGATATTCAAAAAAAAACTGGCTGGGTACCTGGATGGTTAAAACTTTATCTTTTAAAGAAACTGGTTTGATTGGTTCGAACCAGGTTTTATAATGTTGCCATTCTACAATGTCTTTGATTATCTCTAAACAATTAGCCCATACTTTATCAAAAACTTTATCCATTATACCTTCAGCAATTTATATATTCAGTAATTTATATTCTCCTATCAGTCGGCTCGAAATTTCCCGTAAAATTTAAATAAAATATTTTTGAGAAAGACAGCGAATATCAAAAGAAATTATCGAAAAAAAAATTTTTATTCCCTTGCTTTTTTACCTACGACCACAGTATGGGCCTTTGATAATTGAGCTTTTTTTATCCTTGAAAATTCAAAATCTAACCTACCCAACGCAAGCCCTCCCCAGCCTACCTGGTTCACT
>JAURWD010000167.1 GCA_030655145.1 Ferruginibacter sp. | reverse complement strand
AAGAAGCCATTTTCACCATGGATCACGATGTCTTCCACACCGCCGACATTCGTGGATACAACCGGTTTGCAAGCAGCTTGTGCCTCAATCAAAGAAACTGGTGTGCCTTCATTGTACGAGGTCAGCACGACAATATCCAAGCCTGCTAAAACCTGGTCTATCTCGGTTTCCCAGGAAGTAACTACGATGTCTGTTTGGGCTTTTGGGTCTGTTACAAAGTAGGAATAAGTTAAGCCTAATTCGAAGGCCGTATTTTTTATGGTGGGCAGCGATTCGCCATCTCCTATAACTGCGAACCTAACGTGCTTGTTTGTACGCTTTTTTATGTTGGCTGCAACTTTTACAAACATCTCGTGGTTCTTGATCGGCACCACTCTCCCAACTATACCAACAATTATTTCATCCGCATTGAAGCCGTATTTATTCCTGAAGATCAATCGCTTCTCGTCAGAGTTAATGGAATATTTGTCAAGATTAAAGCCAAGCGGTATGGTACAAATTTTACTTTCAGGCGCAATTTTATAGACTTCGGAAAGTTCTTTTTTCTGGTGATCACTGATCGCAATGATCACGTGTGTTTTTTTTGCAAGGAACCTTTCGAGGTTCACGACAAATGAAGAAAGTACACTATTGAAATACGAATGAAAAACGTGCCCATGAAAAGTGTGGACGATCATCTTGACTTTACAGGAGTTCGCAGCAAGCCTTCCGATGGCCCCCGACTTAGATGCATGCGTATGAACTATGTCGGGCTTAAATTCCCTGATGATTTTTTTGATTTTATAGTAGGCCTTGATATCGCTAATAGGAAGGATACTTCTCCGCATCTCCGAGATCTCAATCGGCGCTATGCCTAACTGATCTGCAAGGTAACCTGCATCCTTTTCCTGTGGATCTTTTTTGCCCACAAGTAACATCGTCTCGAACTCCGGGCTAAGGTAGGTCGTCAACAATGTGACATTCAAAGATGGACCACCAACTATAAGCCTGTTATGAATTCTGAGTATCTTATACATATCGGGCCATAAATATAATTAATGAAAGATTATATGAAGATGGTACGCAGGAGCAGGTATTCGATGTCGTTGGTTTCAACCTAGGAATGTTAATAATGGTAGACTGACTTGTTGGATAATGCATGCAAGATAAGTCTTATGAAAGAATTGTACCAGCCCGGATAAACAAACACTTAGCTAACGAAACTTGTTGCGTTCAATTGCCTTAATTTTATTACACTAAGCAAAGAAAGATGACAAAAGTATTTAAGAATGAACAAGAGGTGATAGACGATTTGCCGGATGGTGCCGTGGTAATGCTTGGAGGGTTTGGCCTTTGTGGCATTCCCGAAAATTGCATCAGGGCCCTGGTTGCGAAAGGCACAAAAGATCTTACCTGTATTTCCAATAATGCAGGGGTAGATGATTTCGGGATCGGCCTCATGCTCCAGCGTCGCCAGGTCAGGAAGATGATCGCATCTTACGTCGGCGAGAATGCAGAGTTTGAACGCCAACTCCTGAGTGGTGAATTGGAAGTTGAGCTAATCCCTCAAGGTACATTGGCAACACGTTGCCTGGCGGCCGGATACGGAATGCCCGCGATTTTTACTCCTGCCGGGGTGGGTACTGAAGTGGGTATGGGGAAAGAAGTTCGGAATTTCAACGGGAAAGACTACCTCATGGAATATGCGTTTGAAGCGGATTATGCCTTGGTTAAGGCGTGGAAAGGAGATACCGCTGGAAATCTAGTGTACCGCGAAACTGCTCGCAACTTTAACCCGTTGATGGCAATGGCGGCAAAAATTACCATTGCGGAAGTAGAAGAGTTGGTACCCGCCGGAGAACTTGATCCAGATCATATTCACACGCCGGGTATTTACGTCCACCGCATCTTCCAGGGAAGGGACTATGAAAAACGAATTGAACAGCGGACAGTGAGAAAAAAAGAAAGCAACGTATAATTCAAGTTCATCTTACATGCTCAATAAAAATCAGATAGCACAGCGACTGGCGCAGGAATTACAGGAAGGATTTTACGTAAACCTTGGGATCGGTATTCCTACACTTGTCGCGAATTATATTCCCGCTGGATTAAATGTGATTTTGCAAAGCGAGAATGGATTGCTGGGCATGGGGGCGTTTCCCTGGGAAGGTGGTGAAGATCCTGACCTGATCAATGCAGGTAAGCAAACGATCACGACCGTACCGGGATCTGCTTTTTTCGACAGTGCGATGAGCTTCGGCATGATCCGGGCAGGCAAGGTTGATCTTACCATCTTGGGAGCCATGGAGGTTAGCGAGACAGGCGACATAGCTAACTGGAAAATTCCAGGTAAAATGGTAAAAGGCATGGGCGGAGCTATGGACCTGGTAGCGAGCGCCAAAAATATCATCGTTGCGATGATGCATACCAACCCCAAAGGGGAATCGAAATTACTTCCGCAGTGCGTACTACCACTTACAGGCGTGGCCTGCGTGAAGAAGATAGTTACAGAACTGGCTGTGCTGGAAGTTACTTCAGAAGGATTTAATTTACTGGAGCGTGCGCCTGGCGTTTCGGTTGAAGAGATCGTTTCCAAAACAGCCGGCAAGCTGACGGTCAATGGTGATATCCCCGAAATGATGATCTGAAAAAAAAAATCCCCCTGGCATTTTTACATGCGCAGGGAGATCATTTATTGGCTAACAATCGCTCCTTTAATTTGCCTTCGGACCTGAAGCAAGTGTTGCTTCGCTAACTCCTCCAGCATATTTTTTAAAATTTTGAATGAACAGGTTGGCAAGCTCAGTTGCCTTTAAATCATATTGAACTTTATCCTGCCAGGTATTCCTGGGATTAAGTATTTCCGCTGGTACGCCGGTGCATGTAAGGGGCATCATCACCCCAAATACCGGGTGCTGCAGGAATTCAACTTCACCAAGTTTACCTTCCAATGCAGCGGTGATCATGGCTCGGGTATAAGACAGCTGCATTCGCTTACCAATGCCGTAAGGGCCACCACTCCAGCCCGTATTAACCAACCACACGTTCACATTATTCTCTAACATTTTTTTGCCAAGCATCTCGGCATACCTGCCGGGATGAAGTGGAATAAACGGTGCACCAAAGCAGGCGCTGAAAGTTGCTTTTGGCTCCGTAACACCAGCTTCAGTGCCCGCAACCTTGGCGGTGTACCCACTAATAAACTGGTACATGGCCTGCTCTGCATTCAATTTACTTATTGGAGGAAGAATGCCGTATGCATCACAAGTAAGAAAGAAAATGTTTCTTGGATTTTTGCCAACAGATGGTTGCAATGCGTTGCTGATAAAATCCAACGGATAACTTACCCTGGTATTTTCTGTAATTCGTTTACTGCCAAAATCTATTCGGTTAGTCCCTTCAACAAACGTGGTATTTTCCACCAGGGCACCGGGTTTGATGGCTTGAAATATTTCCGGCTCGCGGGCTTCGCTTAGATCGATCGTCTTGGCGTAACAGCCTCCTTCAAAATTAAAAACTTCATCTCCGATCCATCCATGTTCATCATCGCCAATAAGGTAACGGTTAGGATCAGCGCTTAGCGTTGTTTTCCCCGTACCACTCAACCCGAAAAAAATCGCGGTATCACCGCTTTCACCTGTGTTTGCGGAGCAATGCATGCTGAGTACCTGGTGATCGTGTAGCATAATGAAATTGAGAACAGAGAATATTCCTTTTTTTATCTCACCGGTGTATCCGGTGCCCCCGATCAGGATTGTCTTTTTTTCAAAACTAATTATGGCAAAATTTTCCTGGCGGGTTCCATCAACGGCAGCATCAGCTTTGAAGCCCGGCGCATGGATCACTGTCCATTGGGCCACGAATGATTCTAACTCATCCTCAGTTGGCCGCAGGAACATATTATATGCAAAGAGATTACTCCAGGGATGTTCTGTTATCACGCGGATGTTTAACCGGAAATCTGCATGTGCACATGCCATGCAATCGCGAACCCACAATTCTTTTTGCTCCAGGTAATGAAGCATCTTCCTATGCAGCTGATCAAAATTGGCCGCTTCGAAGGGAAGGTTGAATTCATTCCAGTTCACAACTTCGGCGGTGATCTTATCTTTCACAATGAATTTATCCTTCGGGCTGCGGCCAGTAAAGGCGCCTGTCTTAATTACCAGGGCACCTGTGTCGTTACGAACACCCTGCCCTCGCAGAATGGTTTGCTCTACCAATTGTTCAGGTGTGCATTGATAAAATACATTTTCGGCAAGTTTAAGACCTTGATTGATTAAAGAAGGACGATTAAGGGTAAGCATGGTTGGGACTGACATACAGGGCAATTGTTTGATAGAAGTATACGTTCGAAAATCAAAGATAGCTTTTAGAATTTTTATAAATTTTTCAATAAACACCCTTAATATAGACGGTATTTTAGCAATTTGCTATAAAATTGGCTAAATCGCAATCGTTCCCGGGATTTTTAAATAAGATTGAACAACCCTTCAAATTGGTTGAATGGCATAAATATTTAAAATTTTTTTTGGGCTTGGTTTAGTTGTCTTCCAACCTGGCCAAGTCAGCGCTTATCAATGTATATTGCAAGCCGTTAAAACTTCATATGAAATACCTGCCACTCAACAAGGAAATATTCGTACAGAACAGGGCACGATTTGTTCAGAAAATGGAAAAGAACGGGATAGCGATCTTTAACAGTAATGACGAGTTGCCTACCAACGGTGATCACTTGTATCCTTTTAAACAAAATTCTGACTTGCTCTGGCTTACGGGAATTGAACAGGAGGATACCATGCTCATCCTTTTCCCGGACAATCCGGATGTCAAATTCCGCGAAGTATTGGTCCTGGTCCGCCCGAATGAGTTGAAGGAAAAGTGGGATGGTCATCGCCTGCGGCGAGAAGAAGCCGCTGCAATTTCAGGTATTCAATCGATCGTTTGGCTCGATGTTCTTGACGGCGTTCTTCAACCCTGGATCCACATCGCTGAATCGGTTTACCTCAATTCTAATGAGAATGATCGCAAATCCAACCTGGTACAGGTAAGGGATTATCGCTATGCGAAAGAAATGCAAGAGCGTTATCCTTTGCATACCTATCAACGCAGCGCCCGGATCCTGAAAGAACTGCGGGCTATAAAAACAGCGCTCGAAGTAGCAGTGATGCAACAGGCCATGGATATTACTGATGTTGCTTTCAGAAGGCTCCTACAGTTTATCAAACCCGGGGTAATGGAGTATGAAATTGAAGCAGAAATATTGCACTCGTTTTTAGTTCAACGAGCCAGCGGGCCGGCTTATAGTTCTATTATTGCCGGCGGCGACCGGGCCCGGACCTTACATTATATTGAAAACAACCAGGAATGTAAAGACGGAGAATTGATATTGATGGATTTTGGTGCTGCTTACGGAAATTATTGTGCAGACCTGACGCGTACCGTACCGGTGAATGGAAAATTTTCCCGCAGGCAAAAGACCGTTTACAACGCCTGCCTGCACCTGCACCAGTTTGCAGCTTCCATTTTAAAGCCTGGAATTACTTTGCTGGAATATACCGACAAGGTCGGAGAGGAAGCGACAGTAATTTTTCAAAAGATAGGCTTACTGAAGAAGGCAGATATCAAAAATGAAGATCCGGACAACCGCGCTTACCGGAAGTATTTATACCATGGCATTTCTCATCATCTTGGTATAGACGTCCATGATCTTGGTACCAGAACCGCTCCCGTTAAAGCAGGAATGGTATTCACTATTGAGCCGGGTATCTATATTGAAGAAGAACAAATGGGTGTGCGCATAGAGAACAATTTTTGGATAACAAAGAATGGAAACAAGGACCTCATGCAAAACATCCCAATTACGGTGGACGAGATTGAAGCGTTGATGAAGAAGTAGGACCTCCCACGTTGTGCACCTTTTGCTTAACAATGGCTGCGGCCGCAAGCGTTTTGAATGTTTGATTACTTATATTTAACACCGGAATCTGTTCCGACGGTTCGATCAGCAAAAACGGTTACGTAAATTTTCCCACCTCAATGATGTTGCCCGCCAAACGGCTAATAAGAAGGCTTTATTATGAAACAAATTCCTAACATTTTTACCCTGCTCAATCTTTTCTTTGGCTGTATTGCGATCGTATTCGCCTTGCAAACTGAAAGTATCATCATTTATACAAACGATGAATTCACCAGCAGTTTCAATATCCCGGAGAAATTAGCCTACGCTTCGCTGTTCTTGTACGTCGCGGCGCTGGTCGATTTCCTGGACGGCTTTGTCGCCCGCTTTTTTAATGTGTGTTCAGAAATGGGTAAGCAATTAGACTCACTTGCAGACGTGGTTAGTTTTGGCGTAGCCCCCGGTGTACTTTTATTTCAGCTCCTTCGCATGAGTTTGATCCGGGAGGAAAACGGCCTGGACGCTTCAATTGGTTGGTTGTTGCCAGCCTTTGTATTGAGTTGTGCCGCCGCTTACCGCCTGGCCAAATTCAACCTGGATACCACCCAGCATTATGGCTTCAAAGGTGTACCAACTCCTGCAGTTGGTTTATTGATCGCCTCATTTCCGTTGATCCTGCATTATAGTTCCAACCTCCTCAACATTAACGGTTGGTTGATCAACAAGTGGGTGTTGTATGTGGTCATCATTGTTTTAAGCTGGCTGATGGTAAGCAACCTGTCGATCATGGCGTTCAAGTTTAAAGACTACACTGTAAAGAATAATGTTCCCAAAATCATTCTTATCGTAATTGCCCTGCTTTCAATCGTTTTTCTGAAATGGTTAGCCGTGCCGGTCATTTTCATTGCCTACATTATTTTATCTTTGCTCCTCAAAAATAAAACGACAACATGACCTATACTGCACAGGTGAAAGTAATGCCACTCAAAGAATTGCTAGATCCACAAGGAAAAGCCGTTTTGGGCGGTTTTCAAAATTTAGGTTTAAACAGCATCCGGGATGTGCGTATCGGTAAAAATATTACCCTGCAAATTGAAGCTGAGACTCCGGAATCCGCTCATCAGCTTGCAGAAGAAGCCGCAAAAAAATTACTTGCCAACCAGGTGATGGAAATGTTTGAAGTCACCATTAGCTAATTGCTCAATTTGAAAATGTGAAGATTGGAAAATTCGAAAGGTCGTAAGTAACGAACCTAGTTCATGTTCACATTTTTAAATTTTCGAATCTTCCATTAAGTATGCTTTACATTGTCCCAACGCCGATCGGTAATCTTGCTGATATAACTTTCCGGGCAATTGAAGTCCTAAGGTCAGTCGACCTCATCCTGGCAGAGGACACACGCACTTCAGCCGTGTTGTTACAGCACTATCAGATCCAAAAGCCGATATCTCCCTATCACCAGCACAACGAGCACAAGATCATTCATCATTTGGCCGATCAATTGCAGTCAGGCAAGACGATTGCGTTATTGACTGATGCTGGTACACCGGGGATCAGTGATCCCGCTTTTCTGTTGGTAAGGGAGTGTGTAAAACGCGATGTCAGGGTAGAGTGTCTTCCGGGCGCAACAGCATTTGTGCCTGCGCTCGTCAATAGTGGCCTGCCAATAAATAGTTTCTGTTTTGAAGGTTTTCTTCCGTTAAAAAAGGGGCGCCAGACCTTCCTGAAAAAAATGGCTGAAGAGGAAAGAACGATGGTGTTTTATGAGAGTCCAATGCGCCTGGTGAAAACGCTGCTGGATTTCATTGAATATTTCGGCGCGGAAAGACAATGTTGCGTAAGCCGCGAACTAACCAAAAAGTTTGAAGAAAATAGCAGGGGAACCCTGCAGGAAGTACATGATCATTTTAATGCAAAACCTGTGAAGGGCGAGATCGTTATCGTAGTCGCGGGGAAATAACAGTCACCGCCTAGACTTTTTTGATCACCTTCGGTGCCTGGTCTTTTGATGCATTTCGCCGATTGTAGAATTACTTACTTTTAATAAAATAAAGCACGCTTTTATATAAGTTCAGATTTTGCCCAAACTTTCTTTGGCCTGCCCGCCAACAAAAATGTTAATCCTGCCAAATACTCACCTTTCTCGGTAATGCGGATTAAAATTTGCTTGAGCCTGCTTTGTCATTCCCGCAATACCTTTGCCACCGATCAAAATAATAAGCATGTATAAATTTTTGAGTTTTGTAGTATCCTTTATCCTGTTAACTTTTACGTTGGCTGCACAACCGGATAGATGGCAGCAACGGGTAAAGTACACTATGAAAATTGACGTTGACGCGGCTACCAATCGATTCACTGGCGTTCAAAAATTAGAGTACACCAATAATTCTCCCGATGATTTGAAAAAACTTTTTTATCATTTGTATTTTAATGCGTTCCAACCCAACAGCAGCATGGATGTTCGGAGCCAGGAGTTAGGCAAGGTGCTGATCAATGGCCGCCCTGACTGGGATCCCCGCGTTAAAGACCGGATCGCGAATTTAAAGCCAGATGAAATCGGCTATCAAAAGATCGTCTCTTTAAAAATGAACGGCGTGCCCCAGCCATTCAAATACCACGAAACCATATTGGAAGTGAATCTTACCAAGGCGATTCCAGCCAAAAGCAAGGTTTTATTAGAGATGGAATTCGAGGCACAGATACCCTTGCAGGTAAGACGCAGTGGTCGCGACAATCCCGGGACCGGTGTACGTTACAGCATGAGTCAGTGGTACCCGAAACTTTGTGAATACGATTACGAAGGCTGGCACCCGACCCCTTATGTTGCCCGCGAATTTTATGGCGTCTGGGGCGATT
>JAURWD010000162.1 GCA_030655145.1 Ferruginibacter sp. | reverse complement strand
ATCATGGCATAATCGTTCGACAAAATTAGCCGCCCATAAAAAGCCAAACCACTATTCTTCTCTGGTAAACATGTACTATTTTAGCAAAAACGGAATAATTCCCCCTAATTTTAGTCCATAAAAATACCTACTGATGAAACCAGCCCTTGAACACTTACCCCGGGGAAAAGACCAATCCTTCGTCGTAAAATATTTTGATTACAACTACTATCCCACCCCCTGGCACTACCATCCCGAGCTGGAATTGGTATTAGTAACCGAGAGCACCGGGAAGCGGTTTATCGGTAACCATATTTCTGATTTCAAGCCAGGCAATCTCTCTTTGTTAGGCCCGGACATTCCGCATACTTACCGCAATGAAGATCACTATTATGAAGCGGGCTCAACACTCCGGGCCAAATCTATCGTAGTGCATTTTGGAGAAGATTCTTTGGGAGAGGATTTCCTGCACCTGCCAGAAGCAATCCCGGTTAAAAAGCTCCTGGAGCATGCGGCCTATGGCCTCGAGATCCAGGGTGAAATAAATCAACGCGTAAGCGAAAAACTATTCGACCTGCTTACCTTGAGTGGCTTAAAAAGATGGCTTTGCCTCGTGGAAATCTTGTTAGAGATAGCGAACACCACCAGCGACGTGACCCGCATCACGCAGGCGCCGTACAATGGGTATAATGAAAAGGAATCTACCCGGCTTTGTAATGTATTGAACTGGGTGGTAGCAAATCTTGGAAATGAGATCACGCTTGACCAGGCAGCTGCCGTTGCGCAAATGAATCCGAATGCTTTTTCGCGTTTTTTTTCTTTACGCACCCGCAAAACGTTCTCTGCTTTCATTAAGGAACTGCGCTTAAATAAAGCTGCAAAATTGCTGATAGAAAGTGAGATGTCTGTTACGCAGGTCTGCTACGATTGCGGTTATAACAACATCTCTAATTTCAACCGGCAATTCCTCAATTACTACCGGATGAACCCCGCGAGGTATAAGAAAGATTTCCTGCAAAAAATTTAATCATATATAAAGTGCTGCGGAAAAGCCAGGCAGCATATCATCGCTGTTTGGCGGTTTCAGCTGCTAGTTTTTCGAGACCATTTTTGATGTCAGGCGTACTCATAAATAATTTCCACAACAAACCGGTGCGGTAATTTTCAATCATCACGGTCATCGGTGCCTGGTTCAGGCCCATGTAAATATCTGCACACCAGTTATCGGTTAAACTAAATGCATCCCGGAAGCCATATTCGCCCCAAAGAAATTTTCCGTAATTATTGTAATAATTCTTCAAGGCCTTCATGGAAGCTTCCGGCAGGTAAGGGAAGGAACTAATGGCACCGGTTGGAGCAATGATGCCGGGATCTTGTCGCAGCACCGGTTCATTGGCGCCATAATGAAAGGGCCCGTCACTGGCAGTTAAACCCCAGCAACTGTCGCCATAACCGCGGTAGCCACCCGGATTATCCTGGCAATAGCGGTAATTGATAGACGCTATATTTTTATTGTTCGTAAAATAGTTCGTGTACTTGTCTGTGATGGCATGAGGGTCGTAACCAAGATAACCGTAGTGGGTAAAGAATAAAGGTCCGCCATTCGACACGCCCACATCGAGTTTGATACCATAATATGAATTGCCATTGGCATACCCCGACCCGTCTTGCGTACCTCCCCATGCAGCACGATATTGACGGCCTGTTGAGTCGAGGTTGGCCCAGCCGGAATAATACATGCTTGCCGGCACCGGGTGCGTGGGTGAAGCGATGGCCAGCAAGTAGGTAACCATGGTTTCGTTCCAACCGACCAGGTTATGGTTGATGGTCCAGCCCTGGTCGGGCGACCAATGCCAATACAAAAATTTGCTGTTTGGGAACTGCCGGTACCAGTTCCACTCTACTTTCTCCCAGATGGCTGTGATCTTATCCCGGACCATTTTTTCTTCCGCACCAGCGCCACTGAAATAGGCCTTCGCAGTTAATAAGCCCTGGAGAAGAAAGGAAGTTTCGACGAGATCTCCGCCATTGTCGCGGCTGCCAAAGAACGGCTCCGCTTTACCTGTGGGTCCGTCTATAAAATGTGCGAATGCGCCGTGAAATGTTTCGGTGTTTTCCAGGAAATTCACGATCTGCACAAAGCGCTTGATAGCAGCATCTCTTGTAATAAATTTTCGCTCTGTTCCAACAATAAGCGCCATGATGCCAAAGCCGGAAGCACCCGATGCGATCATGTCGTGGCGGCCCAGGATATTTTCTTTAGCAAGGCCGCTGAGTTTTTCAGCACCTTCCCAATAATAGCGAAAACTCGCTTCCTGCACCATCGTCAGCAATTCATTGTCCGTCATAACTCGCGTAGATGCGGAAACAGGCTTTGATAAAGCCGTTTCTTCGTAGCGGCTGTTTAAAAAAGAAATGCGGTAACTGAATTTCCGCGCCGTTACTCCTGTAAAGTCTGCGTAACGATTTATGGAAGCAAACTGGATGCCCACAGGCTTGTAGGTTTTACTGTCTGTGGCCCGGTAAATTTTCACAAACGCGATCGCCGGATCTGCAATGACTGGCCAACGCAGGTCGATGTGTTTCATTGCCCCAACTGCTCCGCTGATCACAGGCCTCAACGATGTCCTGGGTGCGGTGTCGTTGGTTACTAATTCTATGTCATCAATATACAACTCATGTTTTTTCCCATTGGTGTTGTTTTGCTGAAAACCGACCCCGATGAGCTTTGCGGGATCACTTACATCCTGCAACTTGATTGGCAGTAATACACGAGTCCAAACATTTTGGGCTTTTATGTCGAACGATAAATTTTGAACCTGGAGGCTGTCTTCTCCAACCAGGAATACCGAGGGAAGGTCTTCGCTGGTGGTAGCTGCACTTGTTTTGTAAACCCAAAAAGAAAGATAGTTTGCAGGAGAAAAATGATCCTGCCCGCGGATCTGCTGGCGATAGATGGTGGCTTGCCATTGACTTCCTGCCTGGTTTGTATAAGCGAGTTGCAAAGAATTGCCGGGCGTGTGAAAGATTAATTCACTTACCGGCAATTTATCCTGGATATTATTGACGTTCGCTGCGCCGATCACCTTTGTATAAAAATAATGCCCGGTCATACGACTGTTGTGAAAAAAGCTGTAATTGTTTAGTGGCTCTTTTGCCAAGGCTGACCCGGAGACCAGCGTAAGCAATACCAGCAATAGTTGTCGTGAACTCATCTTTACATTTTAGCGGGCAATCGAATTAGTTGGAGGAACTATTTTTTATAGTGCGGACTTTCAAACCCTAACTTTTCTAAGCTGAGCTTGATCTCCGGGGCGCTCATAAACAATTTCCACAACAGGCCGCTGCGGTAATTCTCAATCATCACAATGATTGGTCCCTGGTCAATGGCGAGGTGCGAAGTAGCGTACCAGTTCTTTGTTTCATTAAAGGCATCTACAAATCCATATACACTCCATATTTTATCTCCAAGATCATAATAGAAATGTTTGAGTGCCTTCATCGATAAATCCGGCGTATAGGGAAACGCGGAAAGGGCTGCAGTGGGGGAGATGGTACCCAGGTCTTCTGTTGGCGAATGTGCCGCATAACCATTGTAGGTATCACTGGCGGTTAATCCCCAGCAGTTTTCTCCATACCCTTTAAAACCTTTTGGATTGTCCACGCAATAATCATAATTGATCAAGGTATGGTTCCGGTTTTGTTCCCAGTAATCAGCATAACGATCCTTGAGGCCACGGGGGTCAAGTCCCAGGAAGGAATATTGTGAGAAGAACAACGGACCACCATAATCGAAGCCTAGCGGTAACGTATGACCGTAGAATTGTTTGCCGTTCTTAAAGAAACTGCTTTGGGCCCAGCCACGATGGTAAACTGCCGAACTGACGGGATAGTTTTGATCGCCTGCGGCAAGAATATACATGATCAAACACTCGTTGAAACCACGCACGGGGAAATTC
>JAURWD010000145.1 GCA_030655145.1 Ferruginibacter sp. | reverse complement strand
TGGCGTATGTGCTGGTTCAACACCTTGATCCTACCCATGAAAGTATGTTACCAGAATTACTTTCCAGGAGCACCCGGATACCGGTTTTAGAGATCACTGACCAGATAAAAATTTTTCCCGACACGATCTATATCATCCCGGAAAATAAAATGCTGACGGCCAATGACGGGGCACTGCAGCTCACACCGCGGGATGTATCGAAACTCAACCTGCCGATCGATTTGTTTTTTCGTTCCCTTGCAGACGTCCATAAAACCTACGCAGTGGGTGTCATTCTTTCGGGTAGCGCTTCCGATGGCACCGAGGGCTTAAAAGCCATCAAGGAAGCCGGGGGTATCACCTTCGCACAGGACCTTGATTCCGCTGATTTTCCCAGTATGCCGCTGAGCGCCATCAACGCGGAGGTGGTCGATTTTGTTCTGCCACCTGAAAGCATACCTCTGCACATATTGAAAGTGAAAAAGCTCTACGAACTCAATCATGGTAACATCGAAAGTGATGACATACCAGCCGAAGATGATGATCTTTATAAAAGGCTGATTGCATTATTGCGTAGCCGCACGGGTCATGATTTTTCAAATTATAAACAGGCAACCATCCGTCGCCGGATTGCCAGGAGAATGGTAGCTACTGAAACCCACGAATTAAACCAGTATTACAATTTTGTTCGTCACAGTAAAAAAGAACAGGACGCCCTTTTCAATGACGTGCTGATCCCCGTTACCTATTTTTTCCGCGATCATAAGATCTTCCACGAGTTAGATAATACTGTCTTCCCTGCCATCCTTACCAATAAAACAAAACAAGAGCCGGTTAGAGTATGGATCGCGGGCTGTGCCTCTGGTGAAGAAGCTTATTCTCTTGCCATTTGCCTGCATGAATTCTTTTCGGAAAAAATGCCCAATGCCCGCATCCAGGTGTTTGCTTCAGACATTTCGGAACACGTGATCGCTAAAGCCCGCCTGGGTATTTACAACCGGCAGGACATGAAGATGATCAGCCCGCAGCACCTGGCGGAATATTTTGTAAAGAATGGCAATGACTACCAGGTGTCCAGTATCATTCGCGACATGTGTGTTTTTGCAGTTCATAACTTTTTGAAAGACCCTCCCTTTGCGAAGATGGACCTCATTTCCTGCCGCAATGTGCTGATCTATATGAACGTGCTTTTTCAAAAGAAGGCACTTACCAATTTTCATTATGCATTAAATGCCGGCGGCATTCTCTGGTTGGGCAAATCTGAATCAGTGAGTACCGCAGCCGACCTTTTTACACCCTTCAATAAGCAATATAAATGGTATACCCGCGCCACCGGTCCGGGAAGTTATATGCGTGTGTCGATGGCAAAAGTGGAGGATGAAGTATTTTCTTCCAAGTCCAACATCGTTATAAAGAATGAGCCACGAAATGAATTTTTGAAAAGTGCCGAAGGAATTCTTTTCTCGAAGTACACGCCGCCTGCTGTCATCATCAACGCCCAAATGGACATCGTTCACTTTCATGGAGATCTTAGCAAAATCCTGTTGCCACCCCGGGGTAAGCCCAGTTTGAATGTGCTGAAGATGGCTCGCCATGAACTGGTGTTTGAGCTAAGAAATATCTTTCACAAATGCAAAAAGAGCGGGGAAAATACAACCTCTGACAAAATTCCGATCAGCTTTAACGACGAACTGTTTTTAATCTCACAGGAGATCATTCCGCTGGTGGCGATGGATGAAGAACATTACCTGCTCGTTTTTACGCATACGCATGTAGTGTCCGAAATTCCTGACAAGTCAGGATCTACGCAAAAGTTGAAAAATACGAAGTCCCAGGACAGGATCAAGGAACTGGAAACAGAATTATTGCAATTGCGGGAGAACATTCGATCCGTTACGGAAGACCAGGAAATTTTTAACGAGGAACTGCAAAGTGCCAATGAAGAGTTGTTAAGCAGTAGCGAGGAGTTACAAAGTGTGAATGAAGAACTGGAAACTTCGAAAGAAGAATTGCAGGCAAGCAACGAAGAATTAATTGGACTGAACCAGGAACTGATCGACCGGCAGGAGCAATTGGTTGTGGCAAGAAACTATTCGCAGGCGATCGTGAGTTCCATCAACTCCCCCATCGTGATACTTGATAAAACTTTGCGCATAAGATCAGCCAACAAAAGTTTTTTCACCTTCTTTGATACCACTGATGTGTTGACACAGGGAAAGCAGGTGTTTGAATTAAATGCGCAGCGCTGGGATTTGCCCGAATTTCGCAGCCTGCTTGAAAATATCATTCCGGGTAAATCCCAGTTTACGGATTACGAAACCATCGTTGCCAGTCCATCATTGGGGGAAAGAGTAATGCTCCTTAGCGCAAAACAACTCGTACATGAAAAAGCGACTGAAGACTTTGTTTTGTTGGTGATGCAGGATGTTACTGATTCAAAAACTGCCGAAGCACTTCGCCAAAGCGAGGAAAGGTTCCGGCTGGCTACCGAGTTAACGGGCCTTGGCACCTGGGAGTTGAACCTGGCGACCAACCGGATATTCAATTCTTCAAATACCCGCAAGATTATGGGAGTAACCGAGGCCGAATCCGGCCTGGAAGAATTTCTCCAGAATGTTCACCGGGACGACCAGCAAAAAGCCACCGGCTGTTTTTCAAGTGCCGCGACAAAGGGTTCCTTGTTCTGCGAAGTAAGGCTTGATGGTACGGATGGACAGCACCGTTGGATCCGGGTCAGTGGAAAAGCAATCAGTAATGCCAGCAACCGGTCAACCCGACTTTTAGGAACAGTAATAGACATTTCTGAGCAGAAAACTTACCTGTTGCAATTAGAAGAAAGTGAAGAACGGTTTAAAGCGATAGCTGACTCAGCGCCAGTGCTGCTTTGGATGGCGGAAGCCACCGATGCGATCAATTTTTACAATAAGGGCTGGTTAGAATTTACCGGACTAACGCTGGAGCAGGCTGTAAAATCAGGATGGTCAGATGCCATACACCCGGAGGACCTGGCTGAAATGAAACATATATATGAGGTTGCGTTCGAGGCCCGGAAAGAATTCTTTATGGAGTTCCGCCTGAAACGCAATGATGGCATCTATCGCTGGATATCTTTTCATGGGGCACCACGTTTCGCCATTGACGGAAATTTCCAGGGTTACGTAGGTGGTGGTATTGATATCAACGATCAAAAAGCATTTGCCGATATGCTCGAGGTGCAGGTTCAGGAACGCACAGAAGAATTAAAAAGATCACACGAATCTCTGCAGGAACGCAACCAGCAATTGGAACGCAGCAACAACGAGCTTGCTTCATTCAGTTTTGTGGCAAGCCACGATCTGCAAGAACCATTGCGGCGGATCAGGGCTTTCTCGGATCGTATCCTCGAAAATGAAAAACACACATTGTCGCCTACTTCCAGTGATTATTTTTCACGGATGAACAAGGCCGCCAAACAAATGACGCAGCTGATTCACGACCTCCTTGATTATTCCCAGGTGAATCCACCGCAAGCGGTGGAGGAATTTACGGACCTGAATGAAGTTGTAGATAATGTGCTCTCCAGCCTGAACATTGTTTTGGAAGAAAAGAATGCCAAAGTGGAGGTTTCGGCTTTGCCAAAGGTTAAGGTACTGCCTTCACAGTTACTAAGCATTTTTAGAAACCTGGTTACAAACGCTATAAAATACAGCAAGCCAGGTGTTCCGCCACTGATCAAAATAAGTTCGACCAGCGTTGATGGCCAAAATATTGATTTGCCTGAATTGAGAAAGGATACCAGCTATTGGAAGATCATGGTGGTAGATAATGGCATTGGGTTCAATCCCAAATACAACCAGCAGATATTTGAAATGTTCCAACGCCTGCATGCGAAAACAGAATATGAGGGAACGGGAATTGGCCTTGCGATCTGTAAGAAGATCATTCAAAATAACCAGGGCGCCATCACCGCGACAAGCGAACCGGGCAAGGGATCAACTTTCGAGATCTACCTCCCAAAAGAAATTTAGCATATCAATCGACATGAAAAAAGGGATCGACTTACCGGGTCTCTTTTTTTATGCTTTTTTGAAAAAGTTTAGATTCAAATTATATCAAAGTAGCGAAACAAAAATAAATCCTGGTTTGTCACAACCCCGCCTATACGCTTGTATCATTTAATGAACGATTTGAAGCTTAAGATGCACTCGTGGTTTGCGATGACCCGCAGATTGAAATCGTCTCAAAAATGAAACAATTGGATCAATGTAAAAAAGGAAATAAAAGGATCGGGTATGCGTTACCGGTGGTTACGTAAGGACTTGAGAAAAACGATGTGATGTTTGTCACAAATGGCGTTGATGATCCTGCTCATTATTTCGCTTGCTTTTTTATCTGATTGTTCTAACCTGCTGCCGAGATATTCCACCCAGGTGTGTTTTTCATCATGGTACCTCAGCGGGAGGTTGTCCAGGTAGTCATCGTCGATCATGCGTTTTAGCACGTCATTGAAAATCCTTTTACAACAATCTTTTACTTCTGATATGAACTGTTGCTCAGTCATAGCCGCCAACTTCCAAATACTATGCCATACGACCGAAAATTAGCCCGTACTTATGCACCTATACCTACCCTAAAGGGGGTATAAGTCAGTGGCTTTTGAATTAAGCCTGACTTATTTCTGACGAAACTGTGACAGTTCTAATTGGAAGTTAATACCTGGGTGGACTCTCAAAGATGGTGTGTCCTTAAAGCAGCTGCGGAAAAATGTTAAGCACTAACGGTTAGGTACAACCTAAGCAAGAATTTTCCTCGTGAAGATCAGTTTGTTTGCCTGGTCAATTTCATCCTGGTTAATGGTATGTCCCATAGATAAGTACACTTTTTCTGTTACGTCCGCATGCATGTCTTTTAAAATATTGGTGGTGGCATGAACGCGTTCAACAGGTACATGGGGATCAGGATTACTGGTGCCGATAAAAACCGGCGTTTGTTTAAAATCCCCACCATATTTCTGCGAATTAATCTTATCACCGATCAATCCACCAGTGAATGCAACCACTCCACCGTACCGGTCTGCATTACGCGTTACGAATTCAAGTGAAAGACAGGCGCCTTGCGAAAATCCGAGGAAATAAATGTTTTCTTTTGCGATCCCTTTGCCGGTTAGTTCACCCACAGTAGTTGCTAGTAAATCCAGCGCGCTGCTTAGCCAGGGCTCATTGGAAGCTGGCGGAGCCAGGAAAGAATTTGGATACCAGCTATTGTTTGTCGCCTGTGGCGCCACTAATGCGAAGTCTGCAACTTCAAGGTGACTCGCCACCGACAAAATATCTTCAGCTGACCCTCCTCTTCCATGAATCATGACCAACGCTTTCGTAGCGTCTTCAACTTTTTTTCCTGCGTATACTATGTTTGGTTTGTGCATCATTTAAAGTTTTTAATGTCAATGTTGATTGGGGGCAACTCTTTCTCCAGTGCCGTCCGCTCCCCCTCATATTGAGCGGGCAGTTTCAACGCACTGCCCAACGCTTCCGGTGCTTCATCTATCGCAAATCCGGGGCCTGCAGTTGCCACTTCGAAAAGTACACCGCCGGGTTCCCTGAAATAAATAGAGGTGAAATAATTCCTGTCTAATATGGGTGTGGGGTTCAACATTCTTTTTACGATCTTCAATCGCACCGCCTCCTGTGAGGCCCTGTCCGGCGTACTGAAAGCCAGGTGGTGAACCGTTCCACTCCCACTGAGCCCCTTCAGGCTGTCTGGTGAACAAATAATATCGACGTAATTCCCAGGACTATCGGTAGCGGCAAAACGAAAACGATTTCCTTGCTCCCCTACTAACTGGTGATCAAGTTGCTCCGTTAGCAAACCTGCCGTGCGTTCATATCCCTCTTCCCATATCTCCACACTATAAAATCCACGGATGCTGTGCTCCAGCGGAATATGCCCGTAGGTGAAACCAGGGCGTTGGTCGATATCGTTAAAAACAAATTCCAAACCGAGACCATCCGGATCTTCAAAATAGATGACGATCTCGTGCTGAAATCTTTCTACCGGCTTTTTAAAAGCGATATCAAATTTCTTCAATCTCTCCTGCCAATAATCCATTGAACTGGTTGGTAGCGAAAAACTTGTTGTGTTCAACATCCCCTTTCCCTGTCTTCCGCCTACCAATCCCTGGTAAGGAAAAAAAGTGAGGATGCTCCCGGGGTTACCATCGTGATCACCATAATAAAAATGATACACGCCAGAGGCGTCGAAGTTGACGGTTTGCTTCACGAGGCGAACTCCCAGGATACCTGCATAAAAATCAATATTCTCCTGGGCACCAGCCGCGATCGCGGTTACATGATGTATGCCTGTAATGAGTTGATCCATGAAAAAAGATTTTAAGGTTGGGCGGGTTGCCATACGTCGGCATATTGGTCGGGATGACGCTTCATTTGTGCAGCTACATAGGTACAAAGCGGCTTCACCTTCAAATGATTTTCGCGTGCATGGGCGACCATTGCATCCAGTAGTACTTTTGCAAGTCCCTTACCTTCCTGGCTAGGATCAATTTCGGTATGATACACCGTCATTTCCGAACCGTTTATACCGACAACCATTTCTCCCAGTTCCTCTGCTCCATCATTGAGGCGGAAAGCCCCATGTCCCTTTTCGTTTAAATCCAGCGTTACTTTTTCCATTGGTTAAGATTTTTTAAATCAAAATTTGTACTACCAAATGTAGTTAATCCAGCTTCGGGAGGGAGGCTTCAATTTTGCTTCTGTACGACTCATATTGCGTCGGAAGTTTTAACGAAGTACCTAATGCCTCGGGTGCTTCATCCCGCGCAAATCCTGGGTTATCGGTAGCCAGTTCGAACAACACACCACCCGGCTCCCGGAAGTATAAAGAGAAAAAGTAATCCCGGTCTATTTTTGGCGTAATGCTAAACCCCTTGGCGATAATTTTATCCCGGAAATTCATCAGCACTTCCTCGTTACTCACGCGAAAGGCTACATGATGATTGGTACCAGCCGCATTGATGCCTGGCTTTTCATCCGGCACCTCAATGATATCGACAATAGATGCATGTTCAATTTCGTCGGTGATAAACCGTGTGCGGCTTGCTTCGGTGGCAGACAAACGATAGCCAAAAATATCTGTCAGCACCTCGCCGGTTTCCCTCATTTCATGGAGGGTCAACACGATGTTGTGGAAACCCCTGATGGCCACCACTTCTGCAACTTCGTCTGTCGTCCAGGGTTTGCGCGTATCATTCTTTGCCGAAACAACCAGGTTCAGGTTCAACCCATCCGGATCAGTGAACGGCAGGTATTGCTCGCCGAAACTTTCGCGGATCGGGCCATGAGCTACTTTCAACTGGTCGAACCTGGCGGCCCAGAATTCTAAACTTCCGGCGGGTACAGAATACCCGATTTCTGTAGCCATTCCTGCACCGGTTCGTCCCTGTCCAATTCCCTCCCAGGGGAAAAAGGTTAAGATGGAGCCAGGCGAGCCGGTTTCATCTCCGAAATAAAAATGGTATGTACCCGGGTCATCAAAGTTGACGGTCTTTTTTACCATCCGTAATCCAAGCACTTTTGTATAAAAATCATGATTCCGTTTTGCATTGCCAGCGATCGCTGTGATGTGATGCAGGCCTAATATTTTATTTTCCATAACTTTTTTTTATAGCGCGAAGGTCTGGTGAATGAAGGAGGTTTCCATTGAACCAGGACAAGAAAATATGCATTTCGCTTCTTAAATGATCAGCTTTTGAAAGACTTTCTTTATTATGAACTTTCTTAAATGCAGTTGATTCTTTTTGAAAGTGGTTCACTTGTGAACAGTCTTTTTACTTTTCCTTCTTAGATAAAAAAAATCAAGATCAAAAAAAATGGATTTGAATGAAGAAATCAAAGAAGCATTCTCCAGTGGTGTTAGTAGTTCCAACTTAAGCTTAACACTATACGTAAATGCAGTTCAGTCTTTTTTGAAAGTGGCTCACTCGTGAATATTCTATTTACTTTTTTTTCTTAGATAAAAAAAAGTAACAAAAAAAATCAAGGTCAAAAAAAATGGCTCCGCCTTTTTTGACCGGCCCGCCCACGGCAGTTTAAATGACATGTCATTGATACGTTAACCCTTCTTAACCTGTACCAGTGACCTTGCGAGATTTCCAAAGCGTTAATGTACATAACTGTTTTGTTCTCCTGGCTTCGGTTGAAAAGTTTGCAAAGATTCGAAACTCCCAACTACCGCTTTTACCAGTGACTTCTTTTTGACTTTGTTGCTGTCTGCTATATCATTCATTACGTTTTGTAACCAGTTTTTGAAACCGGCTGATTGCTCATCGAAAAATGAACAAAACTACAAAGTCAACAATTTCTATAAACTGACTCTGCATTTCTATCACCAGTCGTTGCATAAGGCGCATCTTTCGATTCGGTGACGACGAAGTCGGCATTGAAAACATCGAGCGTCAGCGAGATTTTTCAAAGAAGCGAAAGCAGCGCCGTTGCAATGACGCAGCCCGCCGGCTGAGGAGGCGAAAGCAACAAAGTGAAAAACTTTAACGAATAAAAAAAACAAAAAATAAAATGCAGACAGAGTCAATGAGGCAACAAATTGACGATGTATTTCTATCACCAGTCGTTGCATAAGGCGCATCTTTCGGTTCGGTGACGACGAAGTCGGCATTGAAAACATCGAGCGGAAGCGAGATTTTTCAAAGCAGCGAAAGCAGCGCCGTTGCAATGACGCAGCCCTGCCGGCGGCAGAGACGAATGCGGCGAAGTGAACACTTTAGCGAATAAAGAAGGAAAAAGAAACGAACTCAAACTGTCAAGTCCAGCATGAAATGGACAGTATCTGAAAAAAGAAGGCCCAATGCAATTGCTACGCAAGTATATCATGAATCACCTTCCCACCCACATCCGTGAGCCTGAAGGGCCTTCCCTGGAAAGGATACGTAAAATCTTCATGGTTAAATCCGAGCTGTTGTAAGATCGTCGCCTGGATATCGAACGCATCCACTTTTCCACTTACCGGGTAATAACCGATCTCGTCGGTTTCTCCATAACTGAATCCTTTTTTGATGCCGGCACCCGCCATCCAGATAGTGAAAGCTTCGGTATGATGGTCCCTGCCCTTGTAAGGATTTTGGGCGCCATCCCGATTCTCCATCATTGGTGTGCGGCCGAACTCTCCACCCCATACCACCAGGGTTTCTTCGAGCAAGCCGCGTTGTTTGAGATCGAGTAACAAAGCGGTGATCGGTTTGTCAACGCTGCGATATTTATTCAGGATACCAATGTTCAACGCGTTGCCCGGGTTGTCGCCATGTGCATCCCAACCCCAGTCAAAAAGCTGAACGTAACGGACTCCTTTTTCGATAAGTTTTCTGGCGAGCAACACATTATTGGCAAAGCAAGCCTTACCCGGTTGTGTGCCGTACATCTCGTGGATGTATGCCGGCTCATTGTTTATGTTCATGACTTCCGGCGCCGCGATCTGCATACGATATGCCATCTCGTACTGAGAAATACGGGAAAGAATTTCGGGATCATTGTAGGCCTTGTATTCCTGTTGATTGGCTTCGTTGATCGCGTCGATGGAAGCCTTGCGCAGATCACGACTCATACCTTTTGGATCCTTAATGAACAGTACCGGATCACCCTCACTCCTACATTGAACGCCCTGGTAAACGGAGGGTAAAAACCCACTGCCCCAAACCGACTTCCCGGCATCGGGAAAACTGCCGCCGCTCGTGAGCACGACAAACCCTGGTAGGTTTTGATTGTCGGTTCCCAGTCCGTAGGTGATCCAGCTACCCATACTCGGCCTGCCAAGTCGTGCGCTGCCTGTATGGATCAACAATTGTGCTGGGGCATGATTGAACTGGTCGGTACTGACTGCTTTCAAGAAACTGACTTCGTCCACCATCGTTGAAAAATGTGGTAGATTCTCGCTGACCCAGGCACCACTTTGTCCGTGCTGCGCAAAAGCCGCCTGGGGACCAAGCATTTTAGGAACACCGCGGATAAACGCAAATTTCTTTCCCTGTAATAATGACTGCGGACAATCTTGTCCATCCATTTTCATCAGCTCAGGTTTATAGTCGAATAACTCCAGTTGTGAAGGTGCCCCGGCCATGTGCAGGTAGATCACCGATTTGGCTTTACCGATGAAGGGCGGAGATTTTGGTAACAACGGATGTGCCGGATCAAATGCGACGGAGGTGGTTTTCGCACTGTTACTGCCACAACTTCCCAATAACGACCCCATGGCGAGTGCACCTAATCCCATCGCGCTTTCCTTTAAAAAATGCCGGCGGGTTTGCATTCGAAGTTGGGCGGCTTCCGCTTCTTTTACAAGGCGTTGCAGGTGTAATTCGTTTTGAGTCATAATGTCAATTTTATATTCCCGCGGGTATCAGCATTCAATTTATTTTTCGGTCTTCTCTCAATCTTTATGATAATCGTGCTATGTCAATTTTATGCAAACGAATCCTAGAACAATAGGTTTCCTGGTGGTTCAGTTAAAGAGTTTCCAATACTCCTGGAATAATTTCCCTTATACTAGTTCCGCATTACCACTTCATCAAGGTTGAGCAACGCATTGGCCACCACTACCAGCGAGGCAAATGCGGGTGTAGCCTGTCCTGTATTCATGCCCGTCATTTCATTTGTTTTTGCCGCATCTTTATTAAATTCTTTTAATGCCGTTTGATATAGGTTGGTAAAGACTGCTAACTTCTCCACCGGCATCGGCCGATACAACATAAGCTGGTAGCCGCTTGCAATCTGTTTGCGAAAATCCTTTCCAGCTTCCTTTTCCATCCGCTTTGCAAAATGCCGCGCCATATCAACATAGGCTGAATCATTTAACGTCACCAGCGCCTGCAGAGGCGTGTTGGTGCGGATGCGCCGGGCCATGCACATCACCCGCTGCGCGCCATCGAAGGCGATCATTGAGGGATAAGGCGCTGTTCTTTTCCAATAGGTGTACACTGCACGCCGATACTGTGCACTGTCTGTACTGCTTTGCCACTTAGAAGAATTATAAGGTGAAAGCCAGATACCATCGGGTTGCCAGGGCATCACCGACGGGCCATACAATGCAGGGTTCAGACTACCACTCACGCATAGATGCTGATCACGCAATTGCTCCGCACTTAGGCGTACCCGGGAGGCCCGGGCATAAAATTTATTGAAGGGATCTTTTTCTTTTCCTTCCTCCGTCAGTTTGGAATCCTGCCGGTAAGCAGCACTCATCACCATTTCTTTTATCAAACGCTTAAGACTCCACTGGTGCTCATTCATGAGTTTCCAGGAAAGGTGATCGAGTAGTTCGGGGTGCGTTGGCGTCATGCCCTGCGAGCCCATATCTTCCAGTGTTTCCACGATGCCGGTACCAAACAATTGTTCCCACAACCGGTTCACGATCGTCCGCGATACGAGGGGATTTTTCTTGTCGGTTAGCCACATCGCCAAACCTAACCTGTTGGCTGGTGCACCTGCTGGCATGGCGCCTTTCATGATTTCCGGGATCCCCGGTTCCACTTCTTTACCCTTCGAGGTCCACGCCCCCCGCTCAAATACAAAAGTTTTACGCCGCATTCCTGCCGGGTTTTCAACCATCACAGGTGTTGACGGGGGCCTACTTTCCAACAGCGTGTAAAAAGTCTTTTCCTGTTCACCGGCCTCTGGAATCGCCTTATCAAACAACTGCGTTCCAAAACGAAACCAATCGAAGAAAACTACGAATCGATCTTTCTCCTTCAGTTGGGGATTGGTATAGGAAAGATAAACGTCGTGCACGCCTGTCTGCAGCGGAAAATCAATGGCTACGTTCTGGTAATTTTTATCATCTTTCACTTTCCAGGAAGCGATCACGGCTCCGTTTACACTATCTTTTGTCATCCTCATCATCCCTCCTTTTACACTGGAAGCATACCGATAGATCAATTGGTTGACACCTTTCAGATCAACCTGCTTGAAACGTGCGGATGCTTTGTCCCGGAAATACAACGCGATGTTGTTATTACCGATGACGGCATTGTTCATCTGGTCTGCCGAAGTAGAATAAATGGCGGGTTGACCGGTCCTTAAAAACAAGGCTGCATTTTTTGCCTGTTCCGGGCCATCGGTTTTTTGTATCCAGGCGGTCAGGGTTTCAAGCTGCTGTTTTTGGGCTGCGTCAAACTGTTTGAGCACCGGGTATTCGGTGTCTACATCTTCATCGCGGGTGTTGTTGAAATAAGCCAGGAATTTGTAATAATCGTCGTGTTTAAAGGGGTCATAGGGATGGCTGTGGCATTGCACACAGGCAAAGGTTGTACCCATAAATGATTCCCAAGTATTATTCACCCGGTCCAACACCGCTGCAGTTCTAAACTCCTCATTATCGGTACCACCTTCATCATTCGTCATTGTATTGCGGTGATAGGCTGTCGCTATAAATGAGGCATCATCCGGGTTCGGCAACAGGTCTCCCGCAATCTGCTCGGTGATAAACACATTGTAAGGCTTGTCCGTATTGAAAGCATTAATGACCCAATCACGGTACTTCCAGATATTTCTTCCACCATCCGATTCATAGCCCTTGGTGTCTGCATAGCGGGCAAGGTCGAGCCACATCGCCGTCCAGCGTTCGCCGAAATGTGGGGATGCCAGCAACGAGTCAACGAGCACATTGTAGGACTGGTTGCTGTCTTTACCTGTAAGGAATTGTTGCGCCAGTTTGGGCGACGGCAACATACCGATGAGATCGAGACTTACCCGGCGCAGCAAGGTGGCTTTATCGGCCTGGGCAGCGGGTATTAAATGTTGCTGATCCAGCTTTGCATAGATGAATTTGTCGATGTCATTTTTCACCCAGTCATTTTCTACATCCGGCACAGCGATTTTTTTGACAGGGACGTAGGCCCAGTGCTCTCCCCATTTGGCTCCCTGTTTCACCCATCTTGTCAGGATAGAAATATCTTCTTTACTAAGAGGCGCGTGTTTGTACGGCATGCGCTCTTCGGGATCCTTGAGGTTGATACGCCGGATCATTTCACTACCCTCCGGATCGCCGGGTATGATGGCACGCTTGCCACTTTCTGTTACAGCCAGCGCTTCGTCGCGGAATAAGACGCTAAAGCCTGCTTGTTTTTTCACACCACCATGACAGGCGATGCAATTTTTGTTCAGGATCGGTTTCACCTGGGTGCTGTAATCAACCTCGGTGGTTGGCGAAAATAGTGCCCACGCAACAACGCCGGCAGCAAGCAGTACAACAACCGTAATATTTAAAGGTGTTATTAATTTCACAGTTTGCAATTAAGAAGGAACACTGAAATGAAATTGGATGACCGAGCCGAGCACTCGGCAGCTGACAAATAGCATGAAGTAATTTTTTTTAGCACCGTCAGCAAACCAGGCAAGCGGGATCGTGTATAAAAATATCGAGAATTTCTTGAGAAACCAGTGGGGTGAGCGCAAAAAATAAGCGGGTCCTTTTCCTCGAAGAAGTTCACATAACAAGATAAAAGATCGTGGGAACAGCGAATGGTAACGTGGCAGGTTTGCGGGAAGTAAACCGGTTTTGTATCCTGTGGCAAACCTTCCGGGAAAAAGAGTATATTCTTTTTATCTTTAAAGCAAAATTCATTTTAAAAAAATTTGTCATGAAAAAAATTACGTTCGTTGCTACCTTGTTTTTCTTACTAGCAACTTCATTATTTGTGCAGGCGCAAACCCCTGCGGCCGATCAATTGAAAGATTGGGAACGAGCCAAAGCCTATACAAAAGAATACCTTGATTCTATGCCAGAAGCTGGTTATGCGCTAAAACCAACACCTGAGATGCGGTCTTTCGCTGAACAAATGCTTCACTTAACGGATGCGAATTACGCCTTTGCCTCTGCGGCAACCGGCGAAAAAAGCCCGGTAAATTTGGGCGATTCAGAAAAAAGTACGGACAAATCAAAAGCCAACGTAACTAAGCTGGTGATGGATGGCTACGATTTTGTGATCAGCAGCATCAAAAAAATGACACCTGCGCAGGCAAGTGAATCAGTGAAAATGTTTGGAAGGTTCGATATGACAAAAGGCGCAGCAATCGCTAAGTGCTTTGAACATCAAACGCATCACAGGGGACAAACCACCGTCTACCTTCGCCTGGCTGGCGCAAAACCACCACAGGAGAAACTATTTTAATCTGCGTTAGCCTCGTCCAACTCATCATTTTTGGAGGGTTAAGATCTGAGGCGAACAGAAAATTTTTAAATGCTTCCAGAAATCTACAAAGAACCTGGGAGCATTTTTATTTTTAGCAGTGCTGGAAGAATTATGCGGCTGGTTTTAATAAGCCGGCGGCTTTGTCTAAGATCAGCGCCCTGTCGAATGGCTTATTGATCATATCATTTGCGCCATACTCCGCAAAGGTTTCAAGCAGGTCTGCATCTGCAGACATGAGGATGATCGGGATGTTTTTGTAGGAAGAATTGGCTTTAAGATCGCGGCAGATCTTGCGGCCGTCATCGCCACTAAGACGGATATCGAGGAAAATCAGGTCGGGCGTCAGGTTCAGGAGGTGATTCACCAGTTCCTTTTTTGAAACGGCGGTTTCGACTTTGTATCCATTTTGAATAAGAATTTGGGAAAGAAGTGCAATCAAATGCTCAGAATCATCAACAACTAAAATTGTAGCCATATTATTTGTAGTTTCCAGGTTTTGTTTTATCCAGGCATTTGTACGCACGTCTGCCAAAAAATAAATATACAAGTTGGGAAGATAGCAGAATTCTACTGTAAAAAAAGAATCCGGAAGTCGTTGTTTACAAAAAATATTGGGATTCCGAGGCACGCCCCCCGCAGCTGCATCGTGAATTATGGGCCTGCGAATTAAAACGCGGGTTTCACTTGGAATCCGCAGATTAGTTATCTACTTTTAATTTGCTCACATTTTCCACAGCATTGTGGGTATGCCTGCTCCCCCGGCCAACCTCGAAAACTTCGAAAAATAATCGCTTCATCACTGTCCATTCATCCAAGCTTCTTCTAAAACTATAGTTGTTCGATATCCTGTAATGGCGAAACATTAAATTTTCAACACAAAAACTTAACAACATGAAGAAATTAATCTTACTCGCAGCGGCGGGGGTATTACTCCTTTCCTGTAAAAAAGAACTTGTAGAAAATCAACAGGAACAAAATGAATTATCGAAAAGCGCCAATGAAATTGCAGGGAGAACGGTCGGTGCCACCCAGATAGCCGGGGTTAGTTATTACGATGCAAATGATGAATGTAATTCTGCAGGGCAAGGTGCAACTTATGCGCTGAACATGACCGGGGACCTGACTGGCTGCTGGTACATTTTTATAGATAAGTTTGATTGCACTCCGGGCGGCGCTTACATGGAACTGGGAAGAGAACTTTTTGTTGGTACCTATAAAGGCGAGAGTGGCTCCTTCTGGACGACTTACAGATTTGAGGCGAGATACGAAGGCTGTGCTGCAGATGGATCATATCTGGGCGCTGAAATAGTCGGGCGCTGTCAACACCCAATCATAGAAGGCAGTGGTGAAGGCGTGTTCAAGGGCGTAAAGGGCAGACTGGATATGAAGGACGACATTGCAGCAGGTAATTACCCTTACCGTGGGCATTTAAGATTTTAGGAAGCGTGGTGAAAGAGTCGAGCCGGGGGGCAAAACAAACACGCAAAGGAGATTCTTTAAGTTGGACGGTTAGCTCCCTACGAGGTCGCAACCGTCCAATTTTGTTTTCATACCATTGATCGTGCAGTCGCGAAAAGATGATTTGGACCTCGAGAGTTAGTAACCCTTTACATACAGCATAGTTTCGGTGAAGAGCAACCTAGAGTAATTGATATCGCAATTTCAAAGCAATCTCCCACCCGCCAGGCGGCAACCGGGCACCTCGTCTACCACTGGTCCAAACAAAAATCGCAAAAAATTAATCCTTGCATCCCCACAATAAGACGTATATTTTGACCTGAGTCGCTCCCTATAAAACTAGTTCTTCAATCCAGACTACCAGTTAAGGCTATCCGAAATATCCTGTTCTCCCCTTCTTAAACATTGAATCCAATCTTATCATCGATCACTGGTTTACCACTTCCCTTCCGCATGCATACGTGTAGTGATTGTACCCAGATTATAAAGCCGCTCCTATGAAAGCCAGCAACTATTTTACCTGATCCAGCAAATATTAACCGATGAAATTATCCATTAGCCTCCCCTTGGCCACCGACCGCCACATCCCTTCATTGTCGGAAAACACCTTCCTGCGATATTTCAACTTCATCGCGCTGTATGTGGCACAAGGGATCCCCGAAGGCATGTGCTTTTTCGGAATCCCGGCCTGGATGGCAATGAATGGAAAATCGCCGGGCGAGATCGGAAGTTTTGTTGCTGCCGTAGGCTTGCCCTGGAGTTTCAAAATAATCGTAGCACCATTGATGGACCGTTTTAGTTATTTGCCCATGGGGCGAAGAAGGCCATGGGTGCTGTTTGGACAACTGGGATTAATCACCAGCTTTATCGCAATGGCGCTGGTTCCAGACCCATTGAATCACCTGAACTTATTTATGGCGGCCGGTTTCGCTGTCGGGTTCTTTGGCGCCTTCCAGGATGTGGCCACGGATGGTATGGCGATCGACATTGTGCCGGTGTCTCAGCAGGCCAGGGCCAATGGATTTATGTGGGGCTCAAAAATTATGGGCACTTCAGCTTCGCTCGCATTGGGTAGCTGGCTTCTCAACAAATACGGCTATAGCACTGCCATCCTGATGCTTTCGATTTTCGTTGTACTCATCATGATTGTTCCCCTTTGCTTACGGGAGCGAAGCGGAGAAAAGTTACTGCCCTGGACACCAGGTACCGCTAACGAGGAAACCAAAAAAATGAAGGCGGACAATTGGGCAACGATCTTCAAGTCTTTGTTCAAGGCCTTCACGTTACATAACAGTCTTTTATTTGCGCTTACTGCCTTCCTGGTGCAGGTCGGCTTCAACTATACCGATACACTTCTTCCCATATTTACCGTCACGGCCCTCGGCTGGACCGACCAGGCTTATTCTAATTTCTTTGCGATCGCCAGCCTTGTTGGCGGCATTGGCGGCATGCTGATCGGGGGAATGCTGATTGATCGTTTTGGAAAATTGCGGATGCTTAACATTTATTTTTTCACCGTGATCGTGCTGGCCTGTTCGATGTCGTTTTTAAAACCGCTTTGGGTACATACCTGGTTCATCAGCGCCTTTATGATCGTTTACCAACTCATGTATGTTTTTATCTGCATCGGTATTTTTGCGACCGCCATGCAATGTTGTTGGAAAAGGATCTCCGCCACGCAATTTACTTTGTACATGACGATCAGTAACATGGGTAGAATTGTTGGAGCAAAAATGATTGGGCCAGTCAAATCACAGTTTGCCTGGGAGTACGCGATTTTATTCCTGGCCTTGGCCATGATCCTCGCCTGGGGCGTCACCCGTTTTATTCACCTGAACAAACAGGTAGAAAAAATAAAAAGCTTCGAAGAGCAAACTATTTTACCCGCGATCGCATCATAAATCATTTTGACGAATAACGGCGGCGGGTAGTTGCTTCCAGACATCTCATAACAATTCTCCCAATACGGTTGTCCCCGTGCAAATTGCATCACATCAATGGGCATATTAATAAAACAGCCAATAATTCAAACGCTCCAGGATTCGACCTTTCTCCCGGAATGACAACCGTAGCAGTCTACCACTTTCTTCGTGTTTTTATGTCAACACTCTTTACTCAACCATTCTAACGCCACTGAATTTGATCCTGGTCGTAGGCGAGCGGATTGTTACTGCAAATCAAAATCGTACCTCTCTACCTGTTGAACTGGCAACAGCAGAAAAACCGATTATCTTTAGCGAAGCTTTTTTATGCCCTTGATTTATCATTCATTTTCATCTTGCACGGAAGTTAAAGGAAAATGAATGTAAAGAATCGAGTGGTTCGGGGCAACAGTACAACTCATCAATAAATTAACTGTTAAGTTCACCTGCTCTGCGAGGCGGATTTATTTTAAAATACAGACCAGTAAATAATAACGAATGCGGCTTCGATACCTCCTTTCAATTTACCTGCCCCTGGCATGTTGCTTCTGCGCAGCGGCACTTGCGCAGGGTACTTCCCTCCCCGCTTATCATGCATCGGGTGATCAGCTTGCTCGGATTGACTGGCTACTTGGGCAATTCGCCGGGAAAGCAACAATCTACACAAGCAGCGATAAACGCGATATCATTCTTAGCAATGGCCTTGTTAAAAGAACTTTTCGTGTATCCCCCAACGTTGTTTGCACCGACTACAAAAACCTAAGTTCTGGTCAGCAGTTGCTCCGCGCCGTAATGCCCGAAGCGGTCGTCAACGTCAATGGCAAAGAATACAATATTGGCGGACTACATGGTCAAAAAGAAAAGGCATACCTCCTACCCAGCTGGGTAGATACCTTGAAAAAAGATGAAAATGATTTCCAGTTTTCCGGGTATGAAACCACTGAGTTGAAACCCTTGATCAACTGGACTGCGGGCAGTTGGTGGACATCCAATAAAAAACATGCTACAGGCAAAATATTGAGTTTAAATTTTACGCATCGCGATGCCTCGCTGGCAGCTGTGCAACTTTCGGTTCATTATGCACTTTATGACAACTTGCCGTTGATCATGAAATGGATCACGATTAAAAATAATGGCAACAGTCCGCTTACTATCAACAGGGTGAAAAATGAAGTCCTGGCCATCGTCGAAGAAGAAAGCGCTGTCGTTGGGAAACCCGAGCTGATGAAAAAACAGCAGGGCATTTACATTGAAACAAATTATGCTTTTAACAACGCGATGCGTTACGATCTTAGTGACCAAACGCTTCACTGGAAAATTGATTCGACGTATACTTCACAGGTAAACTATGATTACAATACGCCCTGTGTACTCGAAGTATACCCGGATAAGGCGACTGGTATTGACTTGCAGCCCGGCGCCTTGTTTACATCGGTTCGAACCCTTGAATTATTAATGGATAGTTACGACCGGGAACGAAGAGGCTTGGCGGTAAGGAAAATGTATTCCACCATCGCACCCTGGACCACTTCAAATCCCATCTTCATGCACCTGGTCAGTAAAAATGATGATGAAGTAAAAGCCGCGGTAGACCAATGTGCCGCGACCGGTTATGAAGCCGTGATATTAAGTTTTGGCAGCCACATCAACATGGAAGATACTTCCGCTGCAAATATTAATCGGTGGAAAATAAACGCTGATTACGCACATAAGAAAGGAATACGCATTGGCGGCTATTCTTTATTCAGTTCGCGCCGCATCAGCGATGAGGACGATGTGATCAATCCCGCGACCAGTAAACCTGGTGGTGCGTTTTTTGGTAATGCGCCTTGTTTTGGCAGCAAGTGGGGACTTGCATACCGGGATAAAATAAAAAACTTTTATGCGCAAACAGGCTTTGACATTTGGGAAAATGACGGTCCCTACCCCGGTGATATTTGTGCCTCCACCGTACATCCGGGGCACAAAGGAAAAGATGATTCGCAGTGGCGACAAATGGAAATTCAAAAAGAATTGTACCACTGGTTGAATGAAAAAGGTGTCTACATCAATGCGCCGGATTGGTATTTTTTAGATGGTACTCATAAGATCGCGATTGGTTATCGCGAAGTCAATTTTTCTTTACCAAGAGAAAACCAAAAAATATTGAACCGGCAAAACATTTTTGATGGCACCTGGGAAAAATCAAGCTCTATGAGCTGGGGCTTTGTTCCACTCACGCGTTACCAGGGCGGCGGACCGGAAGCCGTATTGGAACCGCTCAGTGAGCACCTGGATGACTATGAACAATTGATGATGCAGTATTATGGCGCCGGCGTGCAGGCCTGTTATCGTGGCCCAAGGTTGTATGACACGGAAACTACCCGCAATACCGTGACCAGGGTCATCAACTGGTATAAAAAATATCGCCCGATCCTCAACTCCGAAATCATTCACTTGCGCAGGGCAGACGGCCGGGATTGGGATGGCATCCTGCATGTGAATCCAACGCTTGCAACAAAAGGCTTATTGATGTTGTACAACCCGTTGAAAGAAACACTTACCCGAACCATTAAAATTCCTTTGTATTACAGTGGATTAACGGACAGTGTGAAGGTTCGGGAGAAAGAAGGTCGTGTCACTGAAAAAAAACTTAATCGCAAATTTGAAATGGAGTTAACATTCACCATCGCAGCAGGAAGCTACACCTGGTTTGTGATAGAATAAAATCCATGTGAAAATTTGGATAAGCGTTGCGTATCTGCTGATCATTTCGGTTAATTAAAACCTCCCCGGATTTTTATTACCAGTTATTTTCCTGGTCCTTGTTCATTCTTTCCAGTGGTTTCGGGGGATTGACCTTCCAGTCGCGATCGTAAGGAATGAAAAATGCAAGCCAGCCCGTCCTCGCAAACCGCATGAGGTAGGGCTGCAAAACGAGTAATAAAATCGCATTCACGGGAATCCAGTACAGCACGCGGTTATCATCTACCGAAATTCCGACAATGATCCACCACGCGATAAATGTTGCGACACTCAATGCTACGGTCAGGGCGTAGCTAACATAGCTGGATCCAAAATAAAATCCAACCTCGATGTTCAACGGTTGCGCACATACCGGGCAGGTCTTATTCATCTTCATGGTTGATTTTAGGTTCCAGGGATTGCCCGAAACAAACATGTCGCCTTTACGGCATCTTGGGCATTTGCATTTGAGCAAATTCAGTATGCCTGGCTTGCTTTCAGTTCCTGTAGTTTTTGTCACCTGGGTCATCGCGAACGTTTCCATATCATTAATTTTTTATTGTTTGTTTTCTAAAAACCTCCGGACTTACGCCGACATATTTGCGGAAGAATTTTGAAAAATAAGAGTTGTCCATAAAATCAAGTTCCTGCGCTATTTCAGTGATGGTCATATTTGCGTTGATCAACATCCGCTTTGCTTCGAGTAAAACCCGGTCGCGGATCAACTCTCCTGCCGAGCGGCCACTCACATCTTTCGTCAACGCATTCAAATGATTGGGCGTTATGTACAGCATCGCGGCATAATCTTTCGTAAGTCGCTTTTCTTTATAATGCAATTCGATCAATTTTTGAAAGGTGCGTAAAAGGACACCACTGTAGTTAGCGGCTAACTTTTTTTCATTTCCCGTTGTGAACCTGCTAATGGCGATCAATAATTGCAGCAATGCTGCCCGGGCAAAATCATCTTTCAATGGAGCAGAAGAATTCCCTTCGCTGATAATAGTTTTCAACAGTTGCTCAATGGCCGACCTGCCATCCAAAGGAATGTTAATCACTTGTTCCGGTGCATTGCCCGAGAGAAAAGCAAACTGGTCAAGATACCGCGGATCAGCGAGTAGGCTTGTGAGATAGTCTTCAGAGAAATTGACAATATACCCATCCGGTCCCGATTTAAAATCCCAGCTGTGAACCTGCCCGGGAATCATGAAATATACCTGGCCGGCCTTTACCGGGAAGTTGACAAAGTCGATGGAGTGACTTCCGGATCCCTTTGAAAAATAAACCAAATGATAAAATGAATGCTTATGCGGGAAACGTAAATTTGTATGTTCCGCCAGGTAATGCGCAAACCCATCCGCGACAAAATCCTTTTGAGCAACTGCACTCTCCTTTAAAGTAGCAATGCTGTAAACTGGTAGATCCCGCTTTTTCATGAGCATTATTTATAAGACAAAATTACCGCCCTAATACCACAACAAGAGGTACAATAGCAGGATGCTATGGTATTTTTTACTGATTACAAATCAAAATATTGAATTCCAACGAGACACTTTTCATATCTGAGCTAACGGGATCAATCGAAGATATCTTTCATCCCAGGCATCTCCGGCGGAGTAACAATCGTATCCACGTTTCGCATATCTTGTAATTCTCAAAATTTAAACGATCGCGAATGCTGAGCAGTCCTGCACCCACAAAACCACATTTTCCAATTCTTGACGGACTGCGTGGGGTCGCTGCCGTTACCGTAGTAGCTTTTCACCTGTTGGAGGCGCACGCTACTACGCACTTCGACCTGATGATCAACCATGGCTATCTCGCCGTAGATTTCTTTTTCCTGCTTTCGGGTTTCGTGATCGGCTATGCCTATGATGACCGCTGGAACAAAATGAGCGTCGGTCGTTTTTTGAAATTGCGCTTTATTCGCCTGCAGCCAATGGTTGTTATGGGGATGATCGTTGGGGCAATCTGTTTCTATTTCCAGGACTCGCCGATCTGGCCAACCATACATGAGGTGCCTGTTTTTAAAATGCTGCTGGTTATGCTGGTAGGGTTTACCCTCTTCCCGCTTCCCTTGTCCATGGATATTCGAGGCTGGCAGGAGATGCATCCGCTTAATGGTCCGGGCTGGTCATTGTTCTATGAATACGTCGCGAATATCCTGTATGGTTATGTGGTACGTAGATTCTCCAACCTTGCGCTCACAATGCTGGTGGTGCTGTCCGCAGCGGCGCTGCTTCAACTTGGACTAACGAGTCCTCAAGGCGATGTGATCGGAGGATGGGCCTTAACACCGGAACAAATTCGTGTCGGGTTAACGCGGGTTATGTTTCCCTTTTTTGCGGGATTGTTATTATTCCGGTATAAAAAACTCGCGACAATAAAACACGGCTTTTTTTGGTGCAGCCTCTTGATCCTGTTGGTGCTGGCAATGCCGAGATTGGGTGGTGAAAACCAGGTTTGGATCAACGGACTGTACGAATCTTTTGTTATCATCTTCATGTTTCCCCTGATCGTATTCATGGGCGCCAGCAGCCAGCTGCAGGGAAAGAGGGCAACGCAGCTTTGTAAATTTTTAGGCGAGATCTCCTACCCGATCTACATTACACATTATCCCATTATTTATATTTATACCGGGTGGGTGCATACGCAGAAACCTTCGCTCAGTGCGGCCTACCCAACGATGTTGCTGGCTTTTTTCGCCAGCATAGCACTTGCCTACGGTTGTTTGAAATTGTACGATGAGCCCGTAAGGAAATGGCTTAGGAATAAATTTCTCGTGCGGGCTTAATTTTTATTGGAGATTTTTGCTGCTGATTTACACTTGAACTTTTTGAAGATCGCGTGTTGTTATGACAATGGCTCTGGTCGCGGTGGTGCATCCGAGGGTCGTGACCTATCTTCCGGCAACGGAATAAATTCTGCGTTGTCGTTTGGCGGTAAAATGATGCGGCCCTGCTTCCAGTCTTCCTTTGCCTGCTCAATTCTTTCCTTGCGGGAAGAAACAAAGTTCCACCAGATAAAGCGATCACCCAGCGGTTCACCTCCTAACAACATCAGGGTTGTATTTTCAATGGCGAGGATGCGGGGATCTACTCCTTTTGTAAAAACCAACATCTGTCCTTCGCTATAACTTGTACCTGCTACTTCAACACTTCCTTTTGCGATGTAGATCCCGCGTTCTGAATGCTCTTTCGGCAGCCCAAAACTTGCACCCTTATCCAGGGTGACGTGCAGGTAAAACAAAGGTGAGTTTGTTTGCACTTTATTTTGTAATCCGTAGGCAGTCCCCGCGATCAGGCGCATCCAAACGCCTTTATCCGTATAGATGGGCAATTGCTCCGGAGTGTAGTTCGTAAAACTGGGCATAGCCTCCTCGTCTTTTTCCGGAAGCGCCACCCAGGTCTGTATCATTTCAAGTTCACCACCTGCAAGGGTAGCCGGATCCTCAAATCGCTCCGAATGGGCAATGCCCCGGCCGGCAGTCATCCAGTTTACTTCACCCGGGCGAATGATCTGCTCCACCCCAAGACTGTCGCGGTGCGTAACCTGTCCACCGAAAAGATAACTAACAGTAGATAGCCCGATGTGGGGGTGTGGCAATACATCGAGCGATGAGGGGCCAGAAACGATTGCTGAAACTGGTCCGGCATGATCCATAAAAATGAAGGGGCCAACCATACGCCGCATGCGCACAGGAAGTATACGTTTTACCTTCACGAATTTGCTGAGCTCCGCGCTGCGGGCCTCTATCACGATATCGAGCATAGATCAAAATTTTGTGAAACACCACGAAGGTAAGTCGCCTGGTGTTTAGAATAACGTTGTTCAGAACAGGTAGAGCAAGGCTGGTAGTTTTTCAATATCGAACGGGGCATCACCTGATCGGCGGCGCGGCATCCCAATCAATTTCCTGCACTCCTTCGGCATTTTTTGTAAAGCTGTAATACCCTCCGTAGTAGTCGCAGATCTTTACAAAATATTTTCCTGCCGGCAGCCCGGCAAAACCATATTTGCCATTGTGATAATTCGCTATTTGAAAATTCTGCGCTTTTTTCAACGCCGGCAGGTCACAGCGGATCTCGAACAGTTTTGCCTGGCGGATGATCTTTTTATTGTTAATGATATCGGGTATCAGGTAGATGGAAAGATTGCCCGGAGCCTTGATACGGGTATTCTTTTTACCGGTGTAATACAAATTTAATTTCAGGTTGAAATTGGTATCAATATTTGGAGGGGGCGGGTATTTCGTGGTCATCAACGACTCGTAAAGATCGTGCAGGTTATTGAAGCGAATAGTCAGCGCCGTTAGTTCGCGTTTTAAAGAAATGATCGACAGGCTGTCAGCAGTTACCCTTTTACGTAATGCCAGGTGCTCGGCACCGGATCTAGCCTTGGATTCTTCGAAATTGCTACCTGCCTGGTTCATTTGAGCAAGCAATTGTTGCATTTCTTCCTCCATCGAATTGAGCCGCTCTTTTCTTGTGTGTAGTTGGCTGGCAATTACCCCGTAAGATCTCCGTAATGATGCCAGTTCCAAACTATCGCCAGGTTCTTCTTCCGGTATTGTTGCAACCGAAGCTGTATCGGTATCCCCGATTCTGCGTTTGGTAGTATTCGCGCCTCCGCTGTTCAGTTTTTCTTCCGCTAGCAGGATCGCTGTTTGCAGGTCAGCATTTTTTTTAATGGCCTGGTTCAATTCGTTTAGCGCAGTGTCACGTTCTTCAATGGCCTGGTTTCGCTGGTAAGATGCATAGGCCCAAAAGCCAATACCTGTCAGTACGGCCGCGAGCAAAATGATAAACGCTTTTCTCCTGGCTTTTTTTCTTTCAATGCTTATGGCGGCTTCCTTTCGTCTTTTTTCCCGATCCGTTTTTACGATCGGCGCCAAAATATCGTGGGTGAGTTCTACCTTATTATCATCTTCCCTGATGAGGTATTTGCTGATCAGCACTTCCAGGCCTGGCCGAATAGCCGTTTCTTTTTCGCCGAGATGATACTTTGTGCGATACCCTTCGGAGGTGATCATTTTTTCCTCGATAAATTCTTTGACTGGGTTTCCGGGCTCCGGGGGAGACGCGGCTGCTAAGGGTATAATGGCCTGCCTGCTTTCTTCGATGGCTTCTTCATAGATGGTGCGGAGGATGGTGTCTTTGGGATATTTTTTCAACAGCTCTGCCGAAACTTTCTTGTTGCCTTCGCTGATTCGCTCCTTATCAATGAACGAACAAACCTGGCTTAGGAGCGAAGGCTCAACGGTGAGCAGGTCATAACTTTCATTGTCGGCTTCAAACGCAAAGAATGAAACGATTTGCCGGGCCTCCGATTCATTGATATCCGCTTTCCAGGTCTTCGTGATCACATCATAAGCCTGGTTGCCATTCATCGGCAGCAACCTGAACCTGGAGAATTTGATGGAAGGAATTTTTGAAGTGATGCTTTCAAATTCCGGGAGAAATTCTTCGCGGAAAGCGAATACGATCTTTGCTTTTTGCTTACGATAATTATAACCAACGGCTTCTTTATTATTTAAGAACTGGTCACTCAATTTTCCAGGGATGGAATTCTCAATAAGATCGGCCAGTTCTTCCCAAAACATTTCCTGTTCCTTTATTCCAAAGCGCTCATTTTTTTTAGCGAGCGTGAACATTTCTTCGAATTGATCGAACACGAGGATCGGGGTAATGGTATTCCACAACGCCTCGCGATGAAAATATTCCCACAGCGTTTCAGTTCCGGGGTAGGCTTCCACTGTGAATCCGTATGTATCTATCTCGCGGCGCAACACATGCTTGATCTGGGTAACCAGGTCCGGACTCTCGTCCCTAAACTCTAACCGAATCCGAAAGGGCAGGCAATAATCTTTTCGCAATTTTGGAAACACACCTGCATTCAACAAAGAAGTTTTGCCGGTGCCTGATTTTCCAAAAACGATCGTGAGCGTATTAGATTCCACGAGTTTGGTGAGGGTGTCGATCTCCTTGTCCCGGCCAAAAAATTTATCTGCCTGTGCCTCGGTATAAGATTGTAACCCGATGAAAGATGGCGGTGGAGTTACTAACGCTGGATCTGTTTTGATGAGTGGCATGATTGGTTTAGATCAGGTTCAGGGTTTGTTTCAACTGTTGAATAAATTCAGGACCGGCAGCGCCATTAAGCACTTTGCCAATGCTTAGCTCTGAGAAATATTTCGGCACGTTTACATCGTATGGATTTGTTTCATCGATCACGATCGGCATGAGGTATTTTTCCGTGTTGCCTTCAATTTTACGGAACGTGTTTACATTATCCGCCGTGAACCACTCCTGCTGCACGTAACCGTCTTTATGTAACAGGCTGTTTGAAGAGATCAATGGAATAAACAGGTCGGCCGACTTGATCCCTTTTGCGATCTCTGTTTTAAAATCATCCCCGGCCATGATCTCGCGTTTATCATACCAACAGGAAATATTGCCGCTATCTTCAATCGTTCTTTTTAAGGTTTCAACCGCAGCACGATCCAGGGTTGTGTAGCTGAGGAAAATTGATTTCTTTTTATTGTTTACCGGATTTTTTTCTTTCCACTGGCGTGAGAGTTCTTCGACAAAATCTTTCGTCTCCCCTTCAAAGGTGACCACATCATAATTATGCAACGAATCAAGTTGCTTTTGCTGTGATTCTGATCGATCATTCACCAAAATAATTCTGCGCCGTCTACCCCAATCATGCAGCGGCTCGTTGGATAATAAGCGCAGCACGAAACGGTTCAACCAGTCTGGAAATGCACAACCAATGAATAAAAGATGTTTTGTTTTAAGAGCATTGATAATGTTTGTCCTGCCGCTCATCTTTTCGGGGAAGGCACTTACATATTCCAGCATATCATCCTCACTCAAGGCAGGGTCCACCGTATTTAGCAAAGAGCCAAACACGTTGAAAACAAAGGGCTCCGTGAGCTTCTCCAGATTCCCGCAATCATCAAAAGCCTGGTTGATGGAAAAGTTTATGGAGGTCGCTGCTTCCCTTCTTGCTTCATAGATTTTCTTTTCGAGGAGACTGTTATAAACGGTGGTGTTCACAAAGTATTCCAGTTCGCTGATGCTTAATAAAGTATTCAATAAGGGAAAAGAAAAACTAACCTCTTTTACGATCGACTTCAGCCTGCGGATGATATCCATGGGCTTGATGGCTCTTTGATTCACGAGAAAATCGATCGCTTCCGCCAGACTTGTCGACTGAAACTCGTTCACTTTAAACGACTGTAGCAATTGGGTACCGAGGTAATGATCGATCGAAACAAGCCTACCCGCATCCTCGTACTTATACATTTCCTTGCCTATGATCGTGATCAGGTTTTTTTCGGCAATAAATTCAATCAGTTCATCCCAGTCATACTGGTCAGAGAGTAATTTATTCATACAATTGTTTTGGTTAAAACACCGCTCGCGGGCAGATTAAAAATGGTGGGACTTCAGAAGGTGGGAACAATATGAAAAATAGAACTTTTTTTTAATATTTCCCAATGGTGTGAGATCGATGGAGACGAATGGACAACAAGTTTATGGTATGAGTAAATCAGCAGAGCGTCTATGCATCCGGGGAAGTTGCCGGATTTAGCCTGGAAGCGGAATGAAATGAAACCATCGCTGGATGTAACAGTATAGAATACACGAAATTACAGGTTTCGAATTGGTCATGAAACCGATCAAATAAAGGGAAGAACTTGTTTGCGCCCCCGTCAGTGCAGTGAGCGTTGCATGTTTGCAGCGAATGTCTAGTTTAGATGCAGGATCTTGAGGGTCTTAACGTCTTTGCTGCCGTTGTAAAACTTTTGTAAGAGATTTTCAAAAACAGGATCGGTTTTATTCAATGCGGAAAATAACGTAAGGCAGGACCTCAGCTTTACATCATCGGGGCTGCCGAAAATTGCGTAAGCATCATTCCCGGGTTGGCTCATCAATTCATTACAAATAGTAAGCAACCTTTCGCCCAACAGTGGATGCGCCAGGTAGGCAGTTGCTTCGGCGGCATCGCGAATGCCATACTTCCTTGCCATTTCGCTCAAGCCTAATCCTTCTAACTGCGGAAAAATATACCACATCCAATGGCTTTGTTTCTTACTGTTTTTTATTTCTGCAAGCGCAATCTCATACTTCTGTTCTTGCGCAATGATGAATCTTTCTAAACCAGCTGTAGTATCCATTTGCCAGATGTTTTAAAATTAAAAAAGTGTAATTGTAGATAGAAATAGCACCATGAAGAAGTGCCTAATTCAAGCCCCCCTGCCCTTTGTACAAACTTACAGGTCCATCGAGTTTCACTTTTAGCACCGTAATATATTTATCTGCAACCGCAGCGGGCACATCGATGTACACCAGGCCGGGCACAGGGCTCCAGGAAATTTTGCCCACAACTTTCGGGGTAAGTTTTGTCCCATTTCCAACAACTGAAATGTCTTGTATCTTGTTTTTTAACCCTTTGATCATGATCGGCCCGCTCATTTTTCCATGCAGGAATAAAAAGATGGTTGAAGAGTCTTTCGTTAATGTAGACGGGCCATAAAAATGTCCCTGTGGCAAGCCTCCCAACGTAGCAAAGATCGCTTCGCCGTGTTTTTTATTCCAGGCGCCTAATTTTTTCAACACCTGCACCTGCTCTTCCGGTATGGTGCCATCTGCCCTTGGTCCCATGTCTAACAAGAGGTTTCCACCATTCGCCACCGCATCCACGAAAATGCTGATCACCTCGTAGGGTGTTTTCCAGTTACTATCATTATGAAAACCCCAGTTGTCATTCGTGGTCATGCAAAGCTCCCACCATTTGTAGGCAGGGCGGGATACAGGAAAGTTTTGTTCGGGTGTTTCATAATCACCATAGCCTTGTAGCCGGCCGTTGATGATCGCCCTGGGATTTTTGCTCAGAATGAGTTGCCTGATCCGTTGCGATTCCCATTCTTCGGCGCTGTGCTCCCAGTCGCCATCAAACCACCATAGGTCTGGGTTAAACTGCGTGCTGATCTCTTTTATTTGCCCATGAAGAAAAGCGCGGAACCTGTTCCAGCGATCATAATCCTGTGCGACGGTATACCGCGAGCTATCTTTCAGGAAACCAGGATAGTTATTGTCGCTCCAATCAAGCAACGAATAATAGGCGCCGCATTTTATATTTCGTTTGCGTAACTCTTCAAAGAATGGCTTCACCATATCTTTTTTTGCAGCGGTGGCTTTAACACTGCTAAGGTTGTTCATTTTCGTGTCGTACATGGCGACACCATCGTGGTGTTTGGTCGTAATAACGGCATAACGGGCACCGCTTTCCTGGATCAGGTCGGCCCATTGGGCCGGGTCATAATTTTTTAGCGTAAAGCCTTTTGTTTGCTTCATATAATCAGCATAACTGATAAGCTTGTTATGAAAACTCCAGGATTCATCCACTCCATTAACCGCGTAAATGCCCGTATGGATAAAGATGCCAAGCTTGGCATCGGCGAACCATTCCATTTTATCCTTTATCTCTTTGGGATCAATGTTCTTCTGGCTGGAAGCGGCCAGCGGCGAAAGCGCCAGCAAGCCGGCTGCGAAATAGGTGACGATGTATCTCATGATAATTAAAAATGAATGCTTGGGAATGTTTGCATAAAAATAGTATGCAAAGTGGAGCTTCCATTCTTTTGCCCGGGTAATTACAACCAATTTTTTTTAGCGTGTTCCAAGACAAGTTTCTGAGGTATGACCAGCCTATCGGAATATGTAAAATCTAAAGCCGGTTAATTACCTGGGTTATTGTTTTGTTGAATCGTTGCGGGCGCCTGTGTTAGCTGGCCGTTGATCATCACATTATCCAGCCGCAGATCCTTCGCGTGATCAATCTGCAGTGGTGTTTTAACTCCCTGGATATTACAGTTTAAAACCTGCAGGTTCTGAACAGGCGACTCTTTGTAAGCATGAATAAAAATGCCAAAATTTCCGCCCGCGGTCACGGTCATATTTTCTACCCAGATGTTGCGGATGGTGGGCATAAAGTTGCCGGGCTTTTCATAGAACATATTGCAGGTGATCGCGGCGTCACGGTACGCACCCACCTTGATGTCTTTCATGAAAACATTTTCAATGATCCCGCCGCGGGCGGAACTTGTTTTCAGTCGGAGTACCCGATCGAGGTTCGGACTGTTCATGGTACAGTTAATCGCATAGATATTTTTCGCACCTCCGGCAATTTCACTGCCGATAACGACGCCACCATGACCATCCCGCATGTCACAATCTTCGATGATGTGATTTTCCGCCGGACGTCCAATGCCCCTGCCATCTTCATCCCTGCCAGATTTTATCGCGATGCAATCATCACCCGTATCAAAGAAGCAACCTTTGATCAGAACGTTTTTGCAGGACTCCGGATCGCATCCATCGTTGTTTGGCCCGTGCGATACGATGGTCACTTTTTCAACGATCACATTTTCGCACAATACCGGGTTCATAAACCACATGGGCGAGTTGAGCATTCTTACATCGGCGATGCGGACATTTTTGCAATTATATGGTTGAAAGAGATTGGGGCGCAGGTAATGGCCATCACCAAAGTTCCTGGTTTTGGGATCGGTCTTTTTTCGCATCAATTCATGCAACGCATCGCGTGCCGGTGTCTGCTTCGGCATACCTTCCTTCCACCCAAATCTTGGGGCGCCATTCCAGTTCCACCAGTTATTGTTGTCTGCGTTGCCATCAAGAATTCCATTGCCCGTAACGGCGATATTTTCTTCGCCATAGGCGTAGATCAGGGAAGAATAATTCATGCATTCCATTCCTTCCCAGCGGGTGAAAACAATGGGATAATCTTTTGGATTACGACTGAATAAAATTTTAGCGCTGTCCACCAGGTGCAGCTCCACATTACTTTCCAGGTAGATGGCCCCGGTTAAAAAAGTGCCCAACGGAACAATGACCCTTCCCCCACCTGCCTTGCTGCAGGCTTCGATCGCTTTTTTAAAAGCAACGGTATTCAGCGTTGTACCGTCGCCGGTAGCGCCGTACTTCGTGATCAAAAACTCCCTCTTTGCGAAAACAGGCGCGTTGATCTGTTTGCGAATGGCCTCCATTTCACGCAAAGGTTCCGCGGAAGATTTCCAAACCTTAGCGGTTGATTGCGCACTGGTCTTTGCCAGCGGAAAGGTTGCGAACATACATACCAGGCCGAGGCCCGACAGTTTTTGTTTCCAGGAAATGTTTTTCACGTTCATTGTTTTATGATCTGGGAATGAAATAAATAGGCTAATTCTTTTTAGCGAAGGGCTTCCAGTGGCCGAGGATATTTTCCAGGGTATACTGCCTTGCTTCTTTTTTTGTTAACTGGTGCGACCAGGCGACCCTGTTAGTAGCATCACCACCCTCACCGCTACTGTTATATTCCGAGTAGAAAGTTGTTT
>JAURWD010000143.1 GCA_030655145.1 Ferruginibacter sp. | reverse complement strand
ATCATGTCGCTGGGCGCCACCTATTCTACGTGGGTGGATAAGAACGATATCACCCGGGTGTGGGCAGACTACCTGGAATTCAACATTGACTATGGGAAACGGCTGAGCGGGAAAACGGGTTGGACACTCGTAAAAAACTGGGGAGCAAATATTAGTTCGGCTTATGACAAATCAGAAAAATTCAAGTTCATCACCACGCTTTCAAATGGCCGCACTTATGGGTTTCTTCGCTCAAAAGCGGGAAGAGAGATTGTAGAATTTCCGGCTAAAGGGCAACTTAGGTTTTCAGGACGCACACCAACTGCAGGATTCAACTTTGTGATGGCAAAAGATGGCAGCCTGCAATCTTACACAAAGGCGCCCGTCGGCGGAAGGTCAGTGGTCACCGTATTTCCTTTAACCGGTTTCGACACCCAGGGAAATCCTGGCTGGACTTCACAACCAACCATACTCGCTACTACACCATTGCTGACAGAGGATGATCCCAATGCTGCACCTCGCGGTGAGATGATCACCTCAACAGGCAAGGCTATCATTTTTGTACCAAATTCTGTCAAGAAATTCGTGGACCGGAAACCGCAAAGCTGGTTAACCGGCTACCACCTTGGCGCATTGGCAAAGGACAAGGAGCAGTGGCTCTGGCGCACGGAACTCGCCACCAACCGTAACTACAAAGGCGAATATCCTGCAGCAGGCTTTTTTGATATTGGCAATAGCGTAAACGACAATGCCGGCGGGAGTTTGTGCATCGTTGATCAAAATATTATCACCAGTTATCATGGTGAGTTTTGGAAAAATGGGCAGACCAATAAGTATAACCATTACTGGGATAACGGTCTCGCCATAGCGCAGTTTGGAATCACGCGGGCTGAAACACGGGAGCACGCGACTCCCGGCATGGCCGGAAATGCATTAACACCTGTTTTGGTGAAAAATGCTGCAGGCGATCTTTATTTATACCACGGAGATGAGAGCGACCATGCAGCCGTTCATCGCTGGAAGATCACTGGCCTGAATACCATCCGCGAACAGGAGATACCGTTACAACGCCGTACAGCACAAACAAGCTTGCAGCCGGTTCGTAAAAACATTTTCAACCTGATGGAGGGCCTGCCCTACAATGGCACGTTAACAGATGAAAATGCGGCAGGTTGGCAGCGGTTCCCGGCTGAAGAAAACACAACTGATCTTTACACCGACGTTTTCACGGTGAATACAAGTGTGTTGCAACATGATCGCATGGAAGATCCTGATCTCTTTATAAAATTCGCGAAGCCAACACCGGCCGAATACACAGTTACGCGGGACCTTGGTTTGCTAAAAATTCAGCGATCGTGGAGTCTCAGCGGGTTAGTGGCCTACCCGGGAAATATGCCAAACGGGCAAAGCATTTGGCAGTACCTCGAAGTGCTGGATGAGGATGGAAAAATCATCAGCAGTTTCTACGTGGAAATGAATCGAAACATGAAACCGTTTTCAGCCCAGATTTTTGGCAACCGTCGCCTGCTCGGTACCGGCGAGGAACACCAGCTACGTAGAACCATGTCAAAGTTTACCTCGTTAAACATATCAGTGAGCAAGGGTGCAGTAACCTTTACGTATGGCCAACAAAAACCGATCACAGCACCCCTTTTTGATCCTGCCGCCAACTGGAAAAAACCGAAATTGCTTCGCTGCCGGTTTAAGTCAGTCAATGGCGGTTCCGTGTATGCGGCAACGTTAGGATTAAAGAACCTGGTGCTTACCAGCGAGTAACAGGGTGAAGTCACCCATCTCAACTAAGCAAGGTCTTTATCAAAGCCATACCAGTGCGGTATTGCAGGAAAAAATCCGGCGTAAAATTGCTGAAATAGATCACATCTTTTTTTTATCTTTAGTAAATGAAAGCCACATCCACTGCCGTCTTACGCTTCATCGAGGACTTTAACCTGATGAACGCCGAGGGTGTTGTAAATTTCAACGCCAACATCGAGATCAAGGCCGGGGCCAGCATCCACAAGGTTAAAAGCGAGGTCTTTATCCTGAGCGTCAATCCTAAAAGCGTCGATTCCATTAATTTACTAAATGCTGAAATCGAAGCATTGAATTTCCCGATCATGTTTCAAAGTGGTAAAGAAGTATTTTCCTACATTGATGACATCTGCCTGATCGTAATTGGCAACAATGCTGAAAATGGTGACTATGTTATTTCCATCTTCCCCGAAAAGATCGTGGAAAGTAGCTTGCCCTAATTCGGCTTACCTGGCAAGGACCTTTCTCCAAACCGTTAAATTCTCTCGCTAAAAAACAGTTCAAAACGTTCCATTTTCCGCCAGCTTCACCCGAGGTAAAGACCTGCCCGTTGCCCGGTTTATTTTAATTGCTTTATGGTATTCGACAAAAAATGCCCGCTGCTTTTCGCAACAGGCACCTGGTTGTTCATGATTATACCCGGCTAGTCTACCGCTGTTTTTAGCTGGATGTATTTGTTGATCGATTTAAGGTTGTGGCCTTTTTGTTTCATACTGCGGATAAACGTTGGCGTTGTGCCCGTGGCTTTCGCGGCCAGCACATCATTCACCGAAACGTCGCCAAGCCCTAAACTTTTATATTCTTTGACTAATGCCGGCGTAATTCCCTGGGCCTTCATGGCAACCAGTTGGTGCAAGGGAAGATCTTTGTAACCTGCGTCCTGGAACCCTTTTATATAATCGGGGCCAATACCTAATGCCTTAACTGGTATCAGGTCCTTCAAGTCAAGATTATAATAACCTACGCCCTTCAAACCATTCACGAAGGCGGCATTAATATTCTGGGCTTTTACCGCGATCAAATTCGAGGCGGATACATTTTTGAAACCCATCGCGTGCAGGCCCTGGATATATTCCGCGGTAATTCCCTGGGCTTTCATGGCCACGAGTTTGTTGGTTGACAGGTTCGGATAGCCGGCTTTCCGCAAGGATTCAATGTATGCCGCATCGATGTTCATCGCCTTAATGGCCGTGATGTTGTCCAGCTCATTATCGTTGCGCTCTGCATTAAGGTCGTCATTTAAATTTTCGTTCAGGTTCGTATTCGCGTCAGTATTGGTATTGGTGTTCGTATTGGTATTTTTTTCTCCTGGTGTCGCTGCCTCATCGTCTGTTGGCACTCCGTTAGTCTTAGTCGCGTTGCGAATATCAGCAATGTATTTACCATCTATTCCCTGTGCTTTAAAACTGATCAGTTGCGAAGCAGAAACATTCTTATAGCCTGCAGTCCGGATATCTTCAATAAACGCAGCGTCGATTCCCAACGCCTTGAAAGGCACCAGGTCTTCCAGGCCCAGGTTGGCAAAGCCGGCGTTTTTCAAAGACTCAATGTAGGTCTCATCCACCTTTAACGCCGCCAATGGGATCAGGTTATGTTTTGTAAGTTTCGCATAGCCCTTAGCTTTTAGCATATCAACATACGAGCGCTTCAGATCAACCAGCGTATAAACCATCAGGTCTTGTTCGTTTGCAGGTTCAACACCCTGTTTTTGCAAATAGTCGGAAAAGGATTTATCACCTGTGAATTTGTACTCGCCCATACCATTGTTTCCTTCAAACTTACCGGTAAAATTGAAAGTGCCCGCATCCCGCACCAATTGAAAACTGCCAGTTTTATCACGTGGCAACTCTTTAAAATCGCTTAAAAGGAACGTGTTGTTGTTCATACTTTTTTCGTCTGTACTGCTCTTGAACTGGATGGAGATCTTATCATCTTTTATGGTTGCAAACCAGCTACCTTCTGTGCTCATGCCGTTCCTTTGCATTTCCGGGTTAACTGCTCGTCCGCCTTTTTTGCTAACCGTTGGCTGCTGCGCATACGCGACGGGTTTATTGAGCAGGCTCACAAACAAAACTAAGAGCGGGAATATGAAAAAATACTTCCAGGTGGTATGTACATTCGATCTTTTTGCGTTCATCATGGCTAATCTTTTTTTGAGAAGTGATTGATTATAATTGGTGGTAATACTTAGAGGAAAATGTGGAGCAGAGACTTTCAGCAGGCTTAACTGGTAACTGGTTTTTTCGACATTATTTTTTTGAAGTAACTGGTCGTCCGTCAAAAATTCCAGGTTGTTCTCCAGTTCTTTTCGGTACTGCCACGCGAAAGGGTTGAACCATTGAAAGTTCAGGACCAGTTCAGCAAAAACTATGTCCCAGGTATGTCCCTGTTCGATGTGAATTTTTTCATGCAGCAGGATCTGGTTGTAGGTTTCCCAATCATACTTCTCCGGGTTGATAAAAATATTATTACCAAAAGAACAGGGCGCTGTATCACCTGCTAGTTCTACGATCCGGAACTTACCATCGCGGATTATTGGCCTTGAATACGCACGATAGAATAAGCTGGTGAGCTGCACTAAAAAATTAATCCCAAAGGCAATCACACCGAACCAATAAAGTGCAAGAACAATACGGCCAGCCTGGCTCCAGGTGATCAAAGGTGTTTCCTCAGCAGGAACAACCAGGGTTGTTTCATTTTTGATGATCGGGTTTATTTGTTCCCCGGGCAACTGTCTTTCTTCTGTTGCTGTGGGAACGATCATTTCCCCGGTTTCTACTTCCGTTGCCTGCCTGAAGGAATACTGCGCAGGAACTGGTAATAAAGGCAATGCAAATGAAAACACCAGGCACAATAACAGGACGATCCTGTTAAGGCGATAAAAGGTTTCCCGCTGCAATAATAATTTGTAAAACACGAGGCAGCCAGACAGGATGATGGCTGCATGCAAGCTGTAGGGGATCATGATTTGCGGGATTTAATAAGTTGAAGAATTTCATTCAATTCGGTTTCTGAAAGGTTCTGCTCTTTGGCAAAAAATGCGAGCATCCGGGGGTAAGAGTTGTCGAAATAATCACTCACGATATCTTTCATCGCATGCTTCTGGTACTCTTCGCGACTCACCATCGGGAAATAGGAGAACATGTTCCCGATGGTCTCGTGACCGA
>JAURWD010000132.1 GCA_030655145.1 Ferruginibacter sp. | reverse complement strand
ACCGGTAAGCCTTGGCGAAAAAAAATTTAGCCTCCCGGGTTGCCTCATGAGCATCGGTAAACTCGTCGATCGAACGGTGAAGGGTCATCCCTTTTTGAATGATTCCAGGATAATCAAATTTCTTTTTTCCTTTTACGAAGTCGCTGATCATATTACCTGTCAATATTCCGGGTTCTCCAAAAGAGAGATACGCATGGGCCAGGTAATTCATATTACTTATAAAGTTTTCTCCGGTTGATAGTCATAAGACTATTGCTTTAAAGATAAAGTTTAATGAGGGTTTGAATAACGTTGAAAGAACCCGAACGCCGCTATTACTTTTTAACATTCTGAAAACATAATTTATAATTTTATTAAGAAGAAACCCCAAGGGCCTGCTGGCATTGACTCTTAGCTGTTTTTTGTTGGAGAAAAATGCGGTCCGATTTACCATTTATCGTTATCCTGGAAAATAATTTTTGCTTTAGTCAAGTAGTCCTTTGACCGGGATGTGCCCCGTATATCTTTGATTTATCAACACCGCCAGTCATGAGGCGTGAATCACTTAACCAAAAAAAGTATAGTTATGAAAAAGTTAGTAACCGTTTTGACCGCAGCCCTGATGCTGTTTTCTTCATTCGCATTTGCAACCGACAGTGACAAAGTAAACGCCCGGGTAAGAAATGCCTTCTTAAATGATTTTTCCAACGCGGCTTCCGTGAGCTGGGAAAAAACAAGCGATTTTTATTTTGCGACTTTCAAATTGAACGAAGTTGAAATTAATGCCGCTTACAACCAGGAAGGAACGCTGGTAGGTACCTCCCGCTCCATCGAGTCTCAGCAATTACCGTTGACCATCTCCCTCGCTATCAGCAAAAAATACGAAGGGTATGATGTATCAAAAAAAGCACTTGAATTAACGTTCGAAGGCGAAACGCGTTACTATGTGACGATTCAAAATGGTGCACAGGCGTTGAAATTGAAATGTTCAACGAATGGCAATATTGAAGTTGAAAAGAAAATTAAAAAAGCATAGTTCAGATTTCAGATAAGCATAGCAACTGCCGGCCAGCTTTGGTCGGCAGTTTTTTTATGCACCCAACAGCCAAAACGAAACAGCCGGAGCTCGTTTTCAAATTCATGAAGACTCTGCACCAGCAATCATTCTAAAATGTGGTATCCGGGGATACAGCAGGCCAGCCCTGGCGGATCAAAGCCTTCAAGCGTTTTATGACTATTCAGGCTTTATGGGGATAAGCTTCTTGTTTTGCCGGCAAAAAAGATGGCACTAATTAGCTGAAAGGTGGGAAGAAAGCATATCTTCAAAATATTCCGGTTATCGGAATACCAAAAAAGTTTCCCTGCAAACCCAAAAGCCGCAGACAAACCAGTATCGACATGAATCACATCTTGCAATTCCCCTTTATTTTCCATCGCTGGCTAAATCAACTACACCCCCAGTTGGCGCTCATTCCGCAACATCGGCTAATCCCTGTGAGTGCCGTTTTCAAAGCGCAATCAGCCTATTTTCCCGCTGTTCGAAAAGGATCCTGGAGTAATTCAAACAAATAATTGCAAACCGCGTTTCAACAGGAGTTGCAGTCTGCGACAAATTGCGACTTAACAAGGGTTCATATTTACAAATCATCGCTATGCCATTTTTAGACCACGTATTGAAACCGCCAACTTATGGCTGGAAAGATTCCCAGGGACAACTGGTGAAACCCAGTGCCGGGCAAATTTTCAAGGAATTTTTCTTCCGCCTCAACGTATTTAGCGACCGAAAAAACTGGTTACCCTTTTTTAGTTGGTTTAAAGTCCTTTGTTTGATTCCATTCTTCTTCATTTTCCTGTTCTCATTTTTTAGCGTGTGGACGTTGGTAGCAGCCTTTGTTTATAGCATGATCATCATGGGTACCCATGGTACCATCTGGCACCACCGCTATTGCACGCATGGAGCCTATAAGTTTAAAAATAAGTTCTGGCGTTTTTTCACGCAGAACCTGACGATTAATGTGATACCTGAAGAGATCTATGTGATCTCTCATCATGTGCATCACGCAAAATCGGATCAGCCCGGTGATCCATACAATGCCAATGCTGGATTTTTGTATTGTTTCCTGGCTGATGTAAATCATCAACCCATTGCGCAGGACCTGGATGAAGCAGACTACAACCGCGTAAAAAGCCTGATGAAACACACCGGTGTTTCCGGGAACAGTTACGCTCAATATCGCAAATGGGGCTCCTTTGTAACTCCCGCCAGTGCCATCGCGAGCTGGCTGTTGAATTGGGCGTTCTGGTATGCTGCATTTTACCTCGTTGGCGGGCATGCGCTGGCCTGTAGCCTGTTTGGCGCTGCCGGTTTTTGGGCTGTAGGTGTACGCACGTTCAATTACGAGGGCCATGGAAAAGGGGAAGCTTGCCAACGCGAAGGCGTTGATCACAACAAAAAAGACAATTCTGTAAACCAACTTTGGCCTGGTATCGTGGCTGGAGAGTGGCATAACAACCACCATTTGTTTCCTAAAAGTGCCCGAAGCGGGTTCAAACCGCACCAGGTTGATTTCGCCTGGTACTACATAAAATTGATGAACATGGTAGGGGCGGTGAGCTGTTATAAGGATTTCAAAAAGCAATTCTACGAGCAATATTACCTGCCCTACCTCGCCATGAAGGCGCAGGAACCCAAAAAAGCCCGGATCGTACCTCAGGTCGAAGCCACAAAAACGTATTGATTTAATCGCGACGTCGTAAAACTATATTGGATTATACAGTAGCTGCCTCTTAAGGGCGGCTATTTTTTTTAAAGGCCTTGTAGATGCCGGCCGTTTCCACATATATTTTTTTTCGCTATTAAAAATAATTTTTTCCATTGCTGCGTTATCATTTGATAACCTAAGATCATGAAAATGAACAAACCTATTTACGGGGAAGATTATTTGTGTTTTTCAGGAGATGAATTTATTGGCATCGCTACTTTTACAGATGACCCATATATCGGCGACAGCTTCGTGCGGATGGTGGTGCATCGGAAAAGGGGTATCGAAGAAGAGATCATAATGCCCGACACCTGGGTTTTAAACAAGGCAAACAAAAGTTAATCAAATATTAGGATAAGGTTTTTCAGCTTCCGGTAGACCGGCTGAAACTAACTGCTCCCTTATCCTCCCCTCACCCCAAATTCCCTTTTCAAGTATTGTACCTGGCCATCAGCCAGTCTGAAAACACCCGGCTTAAATTTAGCGGTGACGTAATGCTGCGTTGAAGTTTTTCTACAAGTGTTGGTAAGGCAACCTTTGCTAAATCCCGTTTGTTTTTATCTGATCATCAAATGTCTATGTCCCCTAGTGCAAAGGTTTTAAGGTTCTCTTAAAACTGCGACTAAACGGTTCCGTTACTTCCCCGTGGCATGGCTATTGAGACTTTGTTACCGTTGGCTATTTGCCGGACCAGGTCCGCAGGCCAGCAGTTAAACTCAATCCCATGAAGAAAAAAATATTTCCCCTATTGATCCTGGTTGGATTTGGTTTCCTAATCCAGGGCTGTCGAAAAGATGTTTTAAAAAACCTGGATGATGACGATGCCCGGGTGTATATCACCAAGTATGACAGTAGCGTAAACTTTAGCAACTATCAAACATTTCGATTAGCCGACTCCGTGAGTGTTGTCCGCGACGGTCAGCTTGTCCGTCACGATTTGACCACTTATGATGCTGCGCTGCTATCAGCCATCTCCCAACAAATGGTTCAGCGTGGCTTTCAACTGGAGACGGATCAAACCAAGGTTCCTGATCTTGGCATTCAAGTTTCGAGGATCACCACCGAATACACCGGCGTTGTTAGCTACAATGATTATTGGGGTGGCTACGACAGCTATTGGGATCCGTTTTATTGGGGATACGGCGGGTACGGTTACTCATTCCCCTATGCTTTCGGTACTTATACTTTCCGCGAAGGCGCCCTTTCAATTGACATGTTGGATCTGAAAAATCCGGATACGGGCGCCAACCAGCTTCGCTCCGTTTGGACCGGACTAGGAAGAGGTACCGGTATTTTCAACACCAACAACGTGGCCGAGATCGTTCAAACCTTATTTGACCAGTCAGGATATCTCAATCGCTGACCTTAAAAGTTTATTTATGAAGACATTCAAAAAATTATGTTTCCTCATCTGTTTCGGCTTGTTTGCTACGGCAACGGCTGAAGCCCAGCGCCTAAAATTTGCACTTAACTATAACGTTGCCGTACCGATGAGCGAATCCTTTAAAGATTACGTGAGCAAAACCTCGCTGAGAGGAATGCAAGGTTCTATATTGTATAGTTTTAATGAACAGATCCGGGCAGGGTTACAGGTATCCTACAATGATTTTTATGAAAAATTCCCCCGCCAGGTTTATAAAGGTTCTGACGGATCGGATATTTCTACCGTGCTCACGAATACTTTGCAAACGCTTCCTATCATGGTGAAAGGAGAATATTCATTTATGAAAGAGGCACGGGTTCAACCTTATGTAGGTGTCGGTGCAGGGGTGAACATCGTCAATTTCGAGCAATACCTTGGTGAATTTCCTTACGCTAAATATTACAGCAAGGCAGCATTTACGGTGGATGTAGGAATATTAGTGCCATTTCGTAAAGAGGGTAATTCAGGATTTCGCCTCAGCACCTCGTATAATTATTTACCGTTCAATGATGAGGGGATCAAAAATCTCAATAGCTGGAACGTGCAGGCCGGAGTTGTTATCCCCTTGAAATAGCCAAGCTATTTCGCAATAAATTTTCTGTCGACAGCAAGATCACATAGGTAATGGCAGCGCAAAAAAAAACCTCCATAAACAGGAGGCATTTTTCGTAGTAAAAGTTTTAGAAGTGTTTTGCTTGCAAATTATTGTCCACCCTGGCGCTGTGGGCGAAGGGAAGGCTCGATCTCCTCTTTCCATTTTTTCAGCTGATCCGCTGTTAACACTCCTTGCAATTTTGCATCTCTTTCATCGGCCAGTTTTTTACGCGTAGCCATCATCGCGTCGCGGTCCATGGCGCCACTAGCCCGCATTTCTTCCATAGCTTTTTGCTGAGCCTTATAAAAATCACCGATGATAACTTGTGTTTTGGCTTTAGCGTCTGCTTCAAGATTTAGCGGCGACATTTTATCCATTGCCAAAGTTGTTCTTTCTTCCGCGGTCATTCTTTGACCACCTCCGCCCTGGGCGCTGATTGAGCCAATAGCCAGGAAGGTTGCAAATGCAAATAATACCAATTGTTTTTTCATATAATTTAAATTAATAGTTTACAAATTATAGGTCCCTACTTACTGTCGGGTTTTCCTTTTTTATCATTCCTGCGCGCCAAAATCTTGCCAAATCCTGAATCAAATTTTGCCAGTTGGCCTGGCTTACAAAGCAGGCGTACATTGCGGATATGGTTCAACATACGCATCTCCATCGCCTTTTGATGCGTTATCGACTGGTCGGCAATGGCGTTGATGGCTGAATCAGTAAAACTGCCCATAACGAGTTGCCTGAATTGATCCGTTTTGTTATTCCTGATCGTATCGAACATCAGTCCCATATTTTTCCGGTGCCGGCTGCTGAGGGTGTCAAATTGTTGTAATTGCTCCTGGTCGAAGCCGACGTCATCTTTCAAAAAAGCTGCTATATAAGCTTTGCGGTCGGGCCGGTTAGACTGCCGGGGAGCGTCTTTTTTTCCCAGCACAAAGCTGAGCATAGCGATATTGGCGATCACCAATATAGCAATGATCAACAGGAGAACTTTACTTTTATTCGAGGTATTTATCATTAAATATTATGGGTTTTCGCTGTCATAGATGGTAGCCACGGTAAGGGAGTAATCATCTGCTGAAAGGCTCGCTGCCTGGTCAGCTGCACTTGTTGAACTGGATGTCTGGCTAACGATCGCCAACACATTCATAACAAGTATCAGTGTTAATGCAGGAAAAGCAATGGCTGGTTTACCAATGAAAAAGATCAGTTTCTCCCAAACAGTTGCCGGTTCCGCACCCAGCTTTTGATTGATACGGGTCAACAAGTACGGCGAAACGGAAGCCCGCTCAACTCCATCCAGGCTATTCAAAGCTTTGTCTGTGTACTCCTCAATCTTTTCTTTCGATTTCATATTCTGTTGATTTAAGCAATTTTCTTGTGATAGTAAACTTCCAATAATTTTTTCAAATTTGCCTTGGCCCTTCCCATGAGCGATTCAACTGCGTAAATGCTCAGGTTCATGATGGCCGCAATTTCCTGGTGAGTTTGCCCTTCTACTTTGTGGAGGGTAAAAGCGATCCGCTGGTTTTCCGGCAACTGCTTCAATGCCCGAAAAAGATCTGCCGCACTTTCCTTTCTTTCTAACTGCACTCCCGGGTGATTGAATTCAACCGGGTGAATATCCTCGGCCTCATGACTTCCAAAAAGACTCTGTACGAAGGCGAACCGTTTCTTCCGTTTTTTCTTTTTTTCATGATCCAATGCCTTCGAAATTGTTATCCGGTACAGCCAGGTTGAAAATTTCGAATCACCCTTAAAAGAACTAACCGAAAGATGAACCTGCACAAAAACCTCCTGCGTAATATCATCTGCATCTTCAGCATTTTGCACAATGCCGAGAGCCGTATTATAAACCAGGTCCTGGTATTTATTAACAACCACCGAAAAGCTGGACTGGTCGCCTTTTTTTAGTTGTTCAATGAGTTCTTCGGATTCGTTCAACGTTGTTTTTATTAATCCGATCTAAAAATACTAAAATGAAGGGTTCCTTCCTCCGGAGCCTCCCGGTCCTCCCGGTCCCATCATCCTATCTCCTCGTTGAAAATTATCATTACTTCTTGATGCCGCTCCAAAATTTTTCAGGCTATAACTGAACGTCAACATAAAGTACTGTTGTAACACATCATTTTGTGCGTCTTCAATATAAGTACCGGTAACTGTCCGTACGATGCTCTGGTTCTGCTTCAGCAGGTCAAATACAGAAAGCTTCAATTCCGCTGCCTGCTTTTTCAGGAACTTTTTACCGATCGCCGCGTTCCAAAGCCAGAAGCTTTGGTTGAGTCCGCCGGTAAGGCCGCTGTAGGTTTGATTGCTAACATCATTTTGAATGAACCAACCTGATTTACTTAAAAGATTTAGTTGGACACCAGCAGATTGGTTGATGAATTTGCTGTAAGATTCATTGAGCGCAATGGTTTTTGCTTCGTTGAAATTGACACCATACGACACATTAAAATCTACATATTCGCTGATGTTGCTGGCCAGCACGACGCCGGTATTGTATACATAGTTGTTCGTCTTCGTCAACCGGTTGTTTACCAAACCTGGCAGTAACGAATAGCTGAATCCACCATTCAAATTTAAAGTCGTTTTGATGGGTTTGATGGGTAAACTATAAGTCAGAAAAGTTCGCAAGGTTTTATAACCATCCAGGTTAACAGGTTTAGTTAACTGCGATCCCCTGATAAGGGTGATACCTTGCTGAATGGTTGAATCGCGGCCGGCAATGTAGGTTGCGTTGGAAATATAATCGCTGGCTGTTTGGAGGAATACATTTGCAAAAAAGCTACGGGAGGTCTTTGAATTTGTATACGTATATCGGCCCGACAAGAAATGAGTGTAAGACTGGCGCAGATCTGGATTACCGCTACTCACCCTTAACGGATTGGAAAGGTTCACTACATCCTGTAATTGGTTAACCGACGGAAAATTCGTTGACGCCCGGTAGAAAACCCGGATGTTACTATTGGTGGATATTTTTTTGCGGTACATCGCATTAGGTAAAAGATTGGTGAATGACTGCTCCACTGTCGACTTTACCGGGTACACCCGCTGACTTTCCAGCTTTGAATTTTGCAGATTCACACCAAAGGATAGTTGCTCATCCCGGCTGGCTCCCAGGCGGTAATTAATACCCGCATTATTGGTAGTGATGGTATTGTCAAAGCGATTGGAAAGTGCGGTTTCAAACATGGAATATTTCGCGCCGTCAAATGCGAACGTTTGTTGATCGGCCTTGTTCTTCTGAACCGAAGGGGTATAGTCAAACTGCAATTGTCCCTTTTTACCAATTGGCTCGGTATAGGCGATATTACCGCCGATGGTATAGCCCGAGGTTGCATTGTCAGAAAACTGGTTCTGCAACGAATCCACCAGGCCGCCGCTGAAGAAACGATAGCGGGCATCGGTAATACTCTCGCCATCATTCTTAGTATAAGTTGTATTAAAGCCAACAGAGATCGACCGGCCACGTTTTGCAAAGGAGTGGCGGTACATTAGATTGTTTCTTAGGTTGTAGCCGTTACGATCATTGTCAAGTTGCGACAAAGAGGTATTCAGGGAATCATTGAGGCCGTAAAAATTCTCCAGCAGTGATTGCGAAGTGGAATTATTTTTCTGGAAACTCAGACTAGGAATGATAAACAAACTGTTGTTGGAATCTATTTTGTACTCCAGCCGCATATTGAAGCGGTGATTGATATTTGTTGCAGTTGAAGTTCCTTCCTGGATACTGAAGATATCTTTTGGCGAAGCGAAGGTTTGCGTACTTACAAAAGACCGGTTTGCCGTAACACTGTTATTGTAAAAATAGCTACCCGTTACATTTAATTTTTCACCCCATTTGTCGCCGTAATTGATCCCGAAAGCATTGGTTTTCGCGATCCCGGTTGACTGGCCCACCATAAAATTATCTGTACCGCCACCACCTCCGCCACGGCCACCTCTTCCACCACCCCCGCCGCGACCCGCGCTGCTCGTAAGGCCAAGCAAATCCTGTGAACCAAAGTTTTGCTGGTTAATGTTATTGAAATTTCCTACCAGGGAAATCCGGCGATCACCTTTAAAAAAGCTGATGTTGCCACCGGCAGCGTAGCGGTCATCGGTACCGTAACCGGCATACAAGCGACCAAACTGGCCATTTCTTATCCCCGACTTCGTTACCACATTGATTGATTTTTGCGAGTTACCGTCATCGAAACCTGTTAATTGGGCCTGGTCACTCAGCCTGTCAAACACCTGGATCTTATCGACTACGTCGGATGGAAGATTTTTAAGGGCAGCAGAAGCATCATCGCCGAAAAAATCCTTTCCGTCGATTGTGACCTTCCGCACCTGTTCGCCCTGGGCGGTAACGGTGCCATTCCGGTCAACCGTAATGCCGGGCATTTTTTTGATCAGGTCTTCTGTAGTCGCATCCGGGTTTACTTTAAACTGGCTCGCGCTGAATTGAGCGGTATCACCTTTTTGAATTACTGGTGGCGCCTTCGATACTACGGTCACGTCTGCCAGCTCTTTTCCCTGCTTTATGAGACTGATGCTACCAAGATCAACTTCGTTTTCAGTTACGGCAATAGCTTTTTTAAGCGTTTCGTATCCAATAGAAGTGATTTCAACAAAAAAACTATCGCTGGCGATGCCGGTGATTTGAAAATTTCCGCGGGCATCCGTTACTGCACTGCCCAGTTCTGCCTGCGTAGAATCTTTTTGCAGAAATATCGTGACAGTTGCACTGGCAACCGGCGTCTTATCTATGTCATCTTTAACTGATCCTTTTACCGAACCATTTTGAGCCATTGATACCAGGGTTGCAGAACTTAAAAAGAGAAAAAGGACTAAAGATCGTAGCATACATCATTGTTTGTCCTCCTTAAGACGACGGTCTTAAACAAAGCAGGCGCACACCATGCCTTTTTTTTGTTAATATCCTGAGACGTAGCTAAAAACACGAACTTTGAAAACATGCCAGGCGATTAGTAACTGGCAGATCAGTAAAGCTTTCCTACATGAATAATATCCCGATACTTACCGTCACTTTAAATCCCGCAATTGACAAAAGTACGGTTGCAGATGTACTGAAACCCGAGTCGAAATTGCGCTGCGCTGATGTGTTGAATGAGCCCGGCGGTGGGGGAATTAATGTGAGTAAGGCCCTGAAAAAGTTAGGCATTCCCTCGGTTGCGCTGTTTCCGGCCGGCGGGCACAATGGTGAAATGCTGAAAGGGTTGCTGACTGCAGAAGACATAGCCTTCCAATCAGTAAACTCTTCCGTAGAAACGAGGGAAAACTGGGTAGTGCTGGAAGCCGAAACAAACAATCAATACCGCTTTACTTTCCCCGGCCGGGCTTTTGAAGAACAGGTTGTTCGCGACCTCATTGAAAGCATCCGGTCATTCAGCCCAGGCTTCGTAGTCGCAAGTGGAAGCCTGCCTCCCGGCTTACCCGACCATTTCTATGGGTTGATCGTGAAGACCAGCATGTCGGTGGGCGCCAAATGTATTGTCGATACCTCGGGCCCGGCCTTGCAAGCCCTTCAGGGCAAGAATGTATTCATGATTAAGCCGAATATCAATGAACTCTGTAAAATGTTAAGCATTGAAACGCTGGCCGCAAATGAAGTGCCTGATGCCGCACAGCAGGCAGTACGGGATGGGTTCGCAGAAGTGATCGTTGTTTCAATGGGTCCTGATGGCGCCTGGATGGTGACCGAAGAAAAAAGATATTTTGCGGCAGCTCCACAAGTTGAAAAGCGAAGCACGGTCGGTGCCGGCGACAGCATGCTCGCGGGAATCAGTTACATGTTACAACAAAAACAACCGCTGAAGCAAGCCCTGAATTTTGGCGTAGCCTGCGGTTCGGCGGCAACGATGAATGATGGCACGCAACTCTTTAACCTGGAAGATGCGCAACGACTATATGCAGAGATCAATGCGGGGCAGTAGAGGATTATGTTGAATGATAGTAGTTAAATGGTTCATGGTTCATGGCTGATGGTTGATAGAGTATAGTTATTAATGGATTATCCTGTTTCAAGGCCAATTAACTTCAATCCTGGTATATTGACCACCTTCATGATTTTACCAGCGAATGGAGCTAAAGACATGACGACTTTTTCCTTATTGGCACAAATACCTTTTCTAATATTACGCCAGCCTCGGTGCTAAATTCCGGTGACCATCAACCATTAACCATTAAGCAAGAACTATAGAGCCATGAACTCCCCGCCCTAATTTTTAACACCAGCCTATTCCTTTTTTCCCACTAACTTGCAACTCTTAAAAAATTTAAAATCACTTGTATGGATTATAATAGATTGGTTTCTGTGACAGGCTTAAGTGGCTTGTTTGAATTGGTATCATCCAAAGCAGATGGTGGTATTGTAAAGTCGCTTGAAGACAAAAGCACGAAGTTCGTAAGTACGCGTTTACATAGTTTTTCTCACCTCGAAAGCATTGAAGTCTTTACTACAAAAGACAACGTGAACCTGGTTGAAGTTTTTACCGCAATGAAAGCGAGCAATGAGCCTTTACCGGATGGAAAAGCAGATGCAAAAGCCATCAAGGCCTATTTTGAGAAAGTATACCCTGACATGGATTTTGAAAGGGTATATGGTAGCGATATGAAGAAAATGGTAAAATGGTTCGGGTCTCTAACTGCTAACGAAGTTGAACTAAAATTATCTGAAAATCCCGACCAGGAAAATGGCAGCCACGATGTGGTAACACCAAAAGCCAAAGCACCTGAAACCAAACAGGCAAGTGTAAAAAATGCACCTCCTAAAAAAATAAACTCCCCGCGCAAAATGGCTTAAGGTGCTCTTCACTTTAAAGTCAGGCCATATTTAGTTGTTAATAACGTTGTTTCATCTTCAATGATCCCACAGGGATATATCGCTTATGTATACCGCCGACATTCAAAAAATTCCAAGAAAATATTTACCAACGGATTTCGTACTTACTAACTGGGAGCAGGTAGAACCTTTCTTTAAAGAATTATTGGAGCGTAACATCGATGAACCTGCGGCCCTGGAACAATGGCTGAAAGACCAGAGTGAATTAGAAGCAGTGGTAAGTGAAGATGCCTGCTGGCGCCAGATCAAGATGACCTGCGATACGGAGAACAAAGCATTAGAAGATGCTTTCAATTTCTATTGTATGGAAATTCAACCGCGTATTCAACCATACGCTGATGGACTGAACAAAAAGCTGCTCAATCATCCGCTAGCTGCAAGCCTCGATACAGATAAATATTACACCTATCTGCGCACCCTGCGCAAAAGCATCGAGTTATTTCGCGAGGAAAACATCCCGATCCAGGCGGAAATGGCCGTTAAACAACAACACTATGGTGTTATTACCGGCAAGATGACCGTGACCATTAACGGACAGGGGTACACGCTGCAACAAGCCACCAAATTCCTGGAAAGCCATGACCGCAACCTGCGGGAAGAAGCGTACAAAAAAATCCAGGATAGAAGGTTGATCGATAAAGAAGAAATAGCTGCGTTATTTGACGAACTTGTCCAAAAGCGCCACCAGCTTGCGCTGAACACGGGGTTTGAAAATTACCGCGATTTCAGGTTCAAAGAATTGGGCAGGTTCGACTACACGAAAGAAGACTGTTTTGCATTTCACCAGGCGGTAAAGGAACATGTGCTGCCCATCGTAAACATCATCTACGAAAAGAAAAGACAAAAACTAGGGGTTGAAAAACTTCGTCCCTGGGATGTGGAAGCTGAGCCCGAAGGCACCCAACCCCTGCAGCCTTTTAAAGGAAGCGATGAACTGATCAATAAATCGATTGAATGTTTCAATAAGCTTCGGCCATTTTTCGGGGACTGCCTCGTAAAGATGAATGAGATGAAACACCTCGACCTGGAAAGCCGGATCGGCAAGGCGCCGGGTGGTTATAACTGTCCGCTTGCGGAAAGCGGTGCGCCCTTCATTTTCATGAATGCCGCGGGCCAAATGCAAGACCTGACTACGATGGTACACGAAGGCGGCCACGCTGTTCATTCTTTCCTCGCACACCCGTTACCGTTAACCGGCTTCAAGGAATACCCTATGGAGATCGCTGAGGTTGCGAGCATGGCCATGGAATTATTCAGCATGGATCATTGGGACGTATTTTTTGACGATGCCGCGCAGTTGACCCGGGCGAAGGAACACCAGCTGGAGCGGGTGATCACCATTTTTCCCTGGATCGCTACGATCGACAAATTTCAACATTGGGTCTACGAAAATCCAACGCACACCCGTGCAGAAAGAACAGCAGCCTGGCAAAATATTTTGGCTGAATTCAGCGACAGCGTGATAGATTACTCCGGGCTAGAGGAATACCGCGCCAATCTCTGGCAGCGCCAGCTTCACTTATTTGAAGTCCCTTTTTATTATATTGAATATGGCATTGCCCAGCTCGGTGCAATTGGCATGTGGATGCAGTTTAAAAGAGACCCGCAACAGGCGCTTGACAATTATTGTAATGCACTGAGCATGGGCGGTACGCAAACCTTGCCCCGCTTATTTGAAACCGCGGGTTTAAAATTTGATTTCTCTCCAGCCGTGATAAAAGAGTTGATGGAATTTGTAAAATCCGAAATGGCATAGCTGCTATTTGCAGTCGTCACACACCCCACTTACAACCATTTCGGAATGCTTGGGCACAAAGCCTTGAGGTAATTTTACCTGTGGTATGGTAACTTCTTCCAGGCAGATGGTTTTATTACACTCGTCGCAAATAAAATGAACGTGGTTGTCGTGATGATGACCTGCTTCGCAATTGTCTTTACAAAGCGCATATAAAACCGAGTTATCGGTAGTTGGGATCAGGTGGATGATCCCTTTTTCCACGAAGGTTTGCAGGGTGCGGTACACTGTAACCCTGTCAAACATTTCGCCTGTTTTGGCCTCAATGTCTGCATGCGCCAGGGCCCCGTCGCTATTAAGGAAAAGTTCAAGGATCTTTTTTCTGCCGTCCGTGACACTCAGTTTATTTTTCTTCAGTATATCTAACAGCATGGTTACAAGTTTAGGTTTTCATAAACGGGTGCGCATTTTTGGGGCAAGCCTTATTGCAGGCTCCGGTTCTGGTGTTTTTCTTTTAATAGGTCTTTAATGTCAACGAGGAGTTTTTGAATCTCGTCTTCCTTTAGTCCATCATAAATTCCCCGCACACGGCTTTGTTTGTCGACAATGGCAAAAAACTGGGTATGGATGAACTGGTCATCAATGTTGGAAGCTGCGTCCGTTTGATTGTTGTCGATCATATAACTCTGGCGGGCCATCATGTAAAGTGCGGCTTTATCGCCGGTTACAAACTGCCAGTTTTTATTGACAGGAGGAAAACTTGTGGCCGAGTCAGTGATTTTGTAAGACCCATCGTCATTTTTGGACAAAACCCCGTTTAACATCTTCTGCTCATACTTTTTCAAAACGGGTACGCTATCTGTTTCGGGCATGCAGGTATGGGAAAGAATGATAAAGTCTTCTTCGTCTTTATAAGTATCATACACCCGGCGCATATTAGCATTCATCTTCGGGCAAATCCCTTTGCAGGTGGTGAAAAAGTATTCAGTTACATACACTTTCCCCTCAACTTCTTTATCACTGAATTTCTTGCCTTCCTGGTTAATAAAACTAAAAGGCTGTACGTTGCTGATCACTGGCAGGGGCGATTTGGAGAACCCTTCCTGGCTGGAAACAAACAAAAAGTAGCCTGCAAAAAGCAGGGCGAAAAATCCAACATACCACTGCCACTTCTTTATCATGCTGCTTATTTTTCGCAAAGTTACACCCAAACGAGTCCTGATTTCAATCCGTTTAAAGCTGTCTTATATTTTTAACAGTTGCAACCTTATTGCAAATATTGTTATCTTTGCGAGCTTTATGAAAACGAAAGTTAATTGGGACATACTGGGCATCGCAACCTCACTGGGTTGTGCCATTCACTGTGCGCTATTGCCTATATTGGTCACCAGCTTACCGGTTTTTGGCATCAATATCGTTCACAATGTTGTTTTTGAGTGGGGAATGATCGCTTTGGCATTCCTCGTGGGAATGTATTCCCTGGTACACGGCTTTGTAAGGCATCATCGTTCCATCGTCCCCATCTCAATTTTCCTGGCAGGATTTACTTTCCTTATTTTGAAACAGTTTTTCCACCCGTTTGAGAATTGGTTCCTGCTGCCTGCTGTTTTGCTCATCGTAAGTGCCCATTATTATAACTACCGGCTTTGTCACCGAAGCAAGTGTTCTTCCCCGCATCATAAACATTAATTCTGCGGGAAAGCCCGCGACCGGTGTTTGTGGAAATAATCCTATTTTGGAGTAAATAAACCTCCATGCGTAACTATCAACTCCTGGCTCTTTCGTTCCTTTTCATTTTCAATAGTGCAGTAGCACAAACTCCGGATGAGCTTGCCATTCGGAAAACCCTGGCAGAACAAACAGTGGCCTGGAATGAAGGAAACCTCGAAGCATTCATGCAAGGTTATTGGAAAAGTGATTCGTTGATGTTCATTGGAAAATCCGGCCTTACCTACGGCTGGCAGCCGACACTTGATAATTATAAAAAGGGATATCCGGATACTGCCGCGATGGGGAAACTAGACTTTGACATCGTCCAGGTTCGGCGACTGTCTGTGCTATACTTTTTTGTTGTTGGTAAATGGCACCTGGCAAGAACCGCCGGTGATCTGCGCGGAACTTTCACCCTAATATTTAAAAAGAACAAGAATAAATGGGTGATTGTGTCGGACCATAGCAGTTAGTAATTGATCTCCTGCCAGCCTTTCCACTTTTTTTTTAGATAAACGATCAGCAAAACGAGGGAGACAAGAAAGGCGGCGTAATAAATATAATTGCCCAATCCGGGCCGGCCCTCAAAGAATGCATAGCCGAAATAAATGCCCAGGCTCATGTTTACCAGTAGCCAAACCAGGCTCATGGAGAGCGATTGAACAATTTTAAGGAGAAAGGCTTTTACGTCTGGTTCCATTTGCGGTTAGCGGTTGACATTTTCGATTTGGCCATTTCAAAGTTCCTCAATTTTTCATCAATAAATTTTGGAAATCTGTGCTATCACCGTTGAATACGTTGAAGTCGACAAAAGCACGGATACCATTTACCCGCCCGGTCTCATTGTGCTGCCAAAAGATCCATTTTCGCTTGATCCTGGGCTTGTCTTTTACCAGGTAATGCGCCACCCATAACGGATAGTCATCAAATTTTCCCGCCAGGTAATTCTCGTAGAAGTCAGCATTGGTGTAAATGATCGGTTTCACATTGTAGTGTTCTTCAACGAGCGTGATCCAGTCACTCACCCGCTGCTGTAGGTTAATTACACTTGTCCCACGGATCTGCTCAACATCCAATACCGGTGGCAGATCGCCCGCTTCCAGGTGCACAGTTTGAATGAAGTTGCGGGCCTGTGCTTTTCCACTCTTACCAGCGTTGAAAAAATGATAGGCTCCACGGGGAATGCCTGCTTTTTTTGCTTCAAACCAGTTCTTTTTGAACCTGGCGTCAACGCTCATGATCCCTTCGGTTGCTTTCATAAACCCAAATCCTATCCTGACATCATCACTTTGCATGCTTTGCACATCTTCCCAGTCAATAATAGATTGGTGGCGACTAACATCAATTCCGTGAATGGTGTAATTAACCGGGATGTCGATACCAAAATCTTTGTATCGTACAAACTTCGGCCGGTTGAGGTATTTGGTAACGAAATAAGTACCTGTTGCAATCACTGCAAACAAAAGGAGAAAGAAAGTAAAGGTGCTGGAAAATTTTTTGCGCTTCTTTTTTGCCACGTCGGTAAATCCGTGTAAAAATGCAGAAAAGCATCAATATAAAATCATAAATCTTAGCTCTTTTTCACCTAAGATGAGCCCGTTATAGAATCGTTAAAGGAATTGCTGCCGGGCAATTTCGGGCAATAAAGGAGCTCATGGGTCGTTCAAGGGTGTCATCTTTTTGTATCACCACTTCAAAACCGGGAAGAAGTATGGTAAAAAATTGGAACCAGCGCCTCAGGCATCAAATTTATTTCGTGCCTGTTACGGTGCTTCTATTATTGGGCTCAACCCAGGTACAGGCTCAAAAGACTACGGACTCATTGCGGAAAAAGCCGCTTTTGGCATCTTTGGACCGGCCGAAGGCGCCGGCGTATATCATGCGTGCGGCGAATGTGGAATATCCGGAGATCCTGAAAGGAAATGAGACTGAAACGCTTCGCTATATCGAGAAATTTTCTGAGAACCGCCGGGCCTATATCATGCGCATGCACGCAAAAGGTAAAAAGTTATTGCCGCAGGCGGCGACGATTTTGCAAAAATATGATCTGCCCACGGAATTGAAAGTGCTGCTCACACTTGAGTCGGCGTACAATGCGAACGCGGTTTCTAAAGCAGGGGCCGTAGGTTACTGGCAGATCATGGATGAAGTTGCCAAAGAATATGGTATGCGCTACGTGGCGCAGCTAAGTATGGCCGAAAAAAGAAAATTGTTGAAGGCCGTCAATCTGAAGAAGGCAAAGAAAGGCCAGAAGATCAATAGAGTAGATGACCGCAAAAACTTCAAAATAGCTACGCATACCGCGGCAAGGTACTTACGCGACCGCCGCCGGAACCTCGATGACAATTGGCTGCTAGTGGTGGCAAGTTATAATTGTGGAGTGGGAAATGTGTGGCAGGCAATGAAACGAAGCGGCAAAACCAACCCAGACTTTTGGGACGTCAAACGTTACCTGCCTTCAGAAACCCAATCATACGTAATGAATTTCATTACCCTGAACGTGATCTTTCACAATTACGACCGGTTTGCAAAAAACCAACTTACGTTTGAGCCCGAAAAGATCATCCTTCCAGAAAACCTGGAAGAAGCTTTTCAGGAAAACGAATCAGACATTATTGGCCCTGATCCACGGTAAGTTTCACTGACGGTTTTGCACCATTACGGTTAACTTTGCCGAATGCCTGAGTTTAATTGGAATGATACCCTCAATCTTGCCGGCAAGCTTACTTTTCGAAGATTTTGGAACGGTGTGAAAGTGATGGGAAGTTTCTATGCCAGTCGGTTATTAAACCGGCCGGTGCAATGGGGATACCCGGTTTCAATTTCATTTGAACCTACTACCAGTTGCAACTTACGATGTCCTGAATGTCCCAGTGGTTTGCGCGCCTTCACCCGGCCAACCGGGATGCTGGAAAAAGATTTTTTCACCAGGACGATTGATGAAATTCATCGGGAATTACTTTACCTGATTTTTTATTTTCAAGGCGAACCTTACCTGAACCCCGCCTTCCTCGACATGGTAAAATATGCCAGTTCCAAAGGCATTTACACTGCTACTTCAACCAACGCCCATTACCTAAATGATGCCGCCGCGAAACGCACGGTTGAAAGTGGTCTTGATCGCCTGATCATTTCCATTGACGGTACTACCCAGGACGTGTACACGCAATACCGCGTTGGTGGAAACCTGGAGAAGGTTATCGCCGGTGCCAAAAATATCGTAAAGTGGAAAAAAGAACTCAACAGCAAAACCCCATTTGTGTTCTTCCAGTTTTTGGTGGTAAAACCAAATGAACACCAGATCGAAGATATCAAGCGTCTTGCAAAAGAGGTGGGCGTAGATGAGGTGCGGTTTAAAACAGCCCAGGTTTACGATTATGAAAATGACCCAAACAACCTGATCCCCGAAAATCAGAAGTTTAGCAGGTACAAGAAAAATCCAGATGGAAGCTATAAGGCAAGAAATAAACTTGCAAACCGTTGCTGGAAAATGCAACATTCGAATGTTATCACCTGGGATGGCTTGGTGGTACCCTGTTGTTTTGATAAGGATGCCATGCACCGCCTCGGCAACTTAAAAAATCAAACCTTCAAAGAGATCTGGCACAATGATAATTACAAACAGTTCAGAAACGACCTGATGAAAAGCAGGAAAAATATTGACATTTGTGCTAACTGTAGTGAGGGCGTTTCTGTCTGGAAAGACTAACACGGCTTCACCAGTTCAAATGTTTTTTTCATTTGTTATAAGCTCCGCGGGTACCAACAAATTCCAGCAGATAATTTCGATAAATTTACTTCATGCCTACAGTCTTCAATAACCATTTACGCCAGATCCTGCTGCTGGCCCTGATCATTCTTTTGGGGATACTGATGATCAGTCAACTCAATATGTTTTTGCCCGGGTTGCTTGGGGGCGTAACGCTGTACATTGTTTCCCGCCGCTGGTTTCAACATTTGACCATTGTCAAAAAATGGAGAAAAGGAGGAACTGCCCTGCTTTTTATACTGTGCTTCATCGTGGTGATTGCCATTCCGGTTTACATATCTGTGTTGATGGTTTCACCAAAGATTGACAGCCTGCTCGACAACCAGCAGGAATTAATAAAGTCGTTACAGGTGTTTTCTGACAAGATCGAAAAAAGTATCGGGATCAAATTAATGTCGGATGAAAATACCAAGTCGCTTACGACCACCATTTCTTCATTTATTCCAACCTTTTTAAATAGTACTGCCAACATCCTGACGAACCTGATCATGATGTTTTTCCTTTTGTATTACTTGCTTGTAAGTGGGAAGGAAGTGGAAAAATACCTGGATCATATCATCCCGCTCAAACCCGAAAACGTAGAGAAGCTGGCCCAGGAAACACAGATGATGATCAGTGCGAATGCGATCGGCATCCCGGTCATTTGCCTGGTACAAGGTATAGTAGCTGCGATTGGGTACCTCATTTTCGGAATAGATGATTGGGCGATGTGGGGATTTGTAACGGGGATCTTTGCGTTTTTCCCGCTGGTTGGAACGATGATCGTTTGGGTTCCGTTAGTGATCTATTTATATTCTTCTGGCCAATCCTGGACGGCTACCGCTCTAACTATCTATAGCATCGTTGTTACCGGCAATGTTGATTACATTACCCGCCTCGGGTTGATGAAAAAGATCGGCAATGTGCACCCACTCATCACGGTGCTGGGGGTGCTGGTCGGACTAAAATTATTTGGGTTTATGGGATTGATATTCGGACCGCTCCTGATCAGTTATTTTATCATCCTGGTCCGCATCTACCTGAATGAATTTACATCGACAAGAACTTACAAACCAGATCAACAAACCTGATTGATTTAAGATGAGCATAAATAACGATATTAACCAGCACAACTTCAAAAGTGAACACCAGCGGGCTACCATCAATTTAATTTATACATACAACTGGATCACAGAAAGACTTAAGGCGATTTTTGACAAGGAAGGTTTAACGATGCAGCAGTTCAATATCCTGCGCATTCTTCGTGGTAGCGAAAAGCCGTTGTCAACCCTGCAGATCCGCGAGCGGATGCTGGATAAAATGAGCGACACCAGCAGGATCGTTGACAGGCTCCTCATAAAGGGCCTGGTAAAAAAGGTAGTTTGTAAGGCAGACAAACGCCTCGTAGATGTTTCCATCACCCCGAACGGGCGAGCGCTATTACAAAATATTGATTTGCAGGAAGCAGAAATGAACGCCATCATGGAACCGCTTTCTGAAGAAGAAGCACTTACCCTCAACATTCTATTGGATAAGATCCGCAGATCAAACTAATGTAGTTTTTACATGAATCAATTTCCCGGAAAATCAATTGCGCAGCGATGCTGGCTTTTACTTACTTCACTTACCACCTTGTTTATGCTTGGCGATCTGCGAGCCCAGGCACCTGCCGAATTTCGTGGTGTATGGGTAGCTACGGTTGATAATATTGATTGGCCCACTGCAGGCAATTTTAATAGTGATTCCCAAAAGGTTGAATTCATTCGTTTGCTGGATGGCCACCAGCGCAATGGTCTTAATGCGATCATCATGCAGGTACGTCCGAGCACCGATGCATTTTACCCCTCACAATACGAACCCTGGAGCGAATGGCTGACAGGAGTACAAGGCCAGCCCCCTTCACCTTATTATGACCCGCTTGCCTTCATGATATCGGAAACGCATAAACGCGGGATGGTGTTTCATGCCTGGATGAATCCCTACCGGGCAGAATTCAATATCACGAAGAATTCGAATGCCAATAACCACGTAACACGTTTGCACCCTGAATGGTTTCTAACTTATGGCAACATGCGCTACTTTGATCCGGGCAATAAAGAAGTTCAGCAGTATGTGACAGAGGTGGTGAAAGATGTTGTAAAACGGTACGATATCGACGCGATTCATTTTGACGATTATTTTTATCCTTATCGTCTTCCCGGGAAGGAGTTTCCAGACAATGAAAGTTTTGTAAAATTTGGGAACGGGTTACGGAAAGATGATTGGAGAAGAAGTAATACCGATTCCATCATCTCCATGCTGAGCAGCGCTATCAAAAAAGCAAACCCGCGCTGCCAGTTTGGGATCAGTCCTTTTGGCGTCTGGCGTAACAAGGATAAGGACCCGGTCAATGGCAGCAATACCAATGGCGCTTCGAGTAACTATGATGACCTCTACGCGGATATTTTATTATGGCTGAAAAGTGGCTGGATAGATTACGTGGCACCGCAACTGTACTGGGAGTTGGGTCATAAAATAGCGCCTTTTGAAACCTTGCTTGATTGGTGGAGTAAACACAGTTATGGAAAGCATTGTTACATTGGGTTGGGCATTTATAAATACAATAGCAATGCAGCCTGGAGAGATAACCGTCAGTTACCTCGGCAGATAGAAGCCATCCGCCAAAAACCTAATATGAAGGGTATGATCTTCTTTAGCAGTAAGACCTTTGACAGCAATCCCAACGGCTGGTCTGATACCCTGCGCCTGAACTACTTTAAAGAGCCCGCGGCGGTGCCGGAAATGGAATGGCTAAAATAGATATCAACGTACTCGCTTACTGAAAATTCTGCTTGGACTCAAGACCTAAAAAAAATCAGCCACCGATTTCTCAGTGGCTGAACAAAATTTTAAAAAGACATCCCGGATTCTCAGGGCCTGTATGGATCTCTTACTAATTCGGCCTTGGGCGGTTATAAGTTGCTCCAGCTAACATTTCCATCTTTTTCATCTTTAATGGCTATCCCAATTGACGCAAGTTCATTCCGGATCTTATCTGAAGTAGCATAATCTTTTTTCGTTTTAGCACCCTTCCTGATTTCAATCAGCAATTGCATCACGCCGTCTAACTTATCATCATGAGCGCCGCTTAAGGATTGCAGACCAAAGACATCCTCAAGGTAGGTCTTGAAAGCATTTTTCAACAGGTTCAGCGTCGTAGAACTAATGGCATCAGGACCAACATGTTTGTCCCGCATCGAATTAATGATCGGCGCCAGCTCGAACATATTTGCCAACACTTTTGCGGTGCTAAAATCATCATCCATAAACTCTTCAAACTGCTGCACCAGTTCAATGATCTTCGCATCGAGTTCAGTATCCGCCGCTTGCTGACCTTCCGGCAACTCTAGCTTTTGAAGAACATCGTATGCCTCCCATAGTCGCTTAAGCGCTTTCTCACTTGCCTGCAATGCCTCGCTGCTAAAATCAATCGGGCTGCGATAGTGACTTTGCAGAATGAAAAACCGGATGGTCATGGGATGAAACGGCTGGGTGAGCAGCGGGTGCGTCCCGGTAAACATCTCGGTTAACTTGATCTGGTTATTGTAACTCTTGCCCATCTTGCGACCATTCACCGTGATCATATTATTGTGGATCCAGTATTTCGCCGGTGTGTGGTGATTGCAAATGGTGCTTTGAGCGATCTCACTTTCATGATGCGGAAACTGTAGATCCATGCCACCGCCATGAATGTCGAACTCGGCACCAAGATATTTGGTTGCCATCGCGGAGCACTCAATATGCCAGCCGGGGTAACCTTCGCCCCAGGGGCTTTTCCAGCGCATAATGTGTTCCGGCGCAGCGGATTTCCAAAGTGCGAAATCCGCTTTGTCGCGTTTCTCTTCCTGCCCATCGAGTTCCCGCGTGGTTTCCAACAAGTCATCGATGATGCGCCCGCTAAGCTTTCCATAATCGTGCGTGGCGGCATATTTCTTTACATCGAAATACACGGAGCCATTCACTTCATAACCGTATCCTTCGGCAATGATCTGCTGGATCATCGAGATCTGTTCAACTATATGTCCCGTGGCTGTTGGCTCAATGCTCGGTTCAACGCAATTAAATTGCAGCATGGCCCAATGGAAAAGATTGGTGTATTTCTGCACCAGTTCCATCGGCTCCAGTTTTTCTAACAAGGCTTTCTTACTCACTTTATCTTCTGCCTCACGACCTTCTTCCTCAAAGTGCCCTGCATCTGTTATGTTCCGCACGTATCGTACTTTGTAGCCCTTGTGCGTTAAAAACCGGTAAACAAAATCAAACGTAATGTATGGCCTCGCATGCCCGAGATGACTTTCACCACTTACGGTTGGTCCGCACACATACATGCCTACATGACCTGGCGTTATCGAGGAGAATTGTTCTTTCTCGCGGGTATATGAATTATATACTTTTAATGACATTTTGAATCTTGAATTTAAATGGTAAAAATCTCCCGCAACAACAGGTTCACGCTTCTCGTTTCCAAAACTGGATATTTATCGTGAAAGTTATGAAGGCTGAAGACAAGCAGGAAAAATATTTGTGTTTATGCAAGTTGGTTAAGACCGGGTAAGCGCAACGTGGCGCCCGTGTTGACAGGCATCAACAGCAAAGACGGGCAATAAAGGAGTTGAGCAATTGCATAAGACTGCAAATATAGGAAATTATGCTAATCAGGTAAACGGGTGATGTCGGTGATGATTGGGAAATGATCACTCAGTTTTTTCGGGATGCGGATAAACTGGTCAACGGAAAAGCGTTTGTCTACAAAAATATTATCGATGCGCAAGGTTGGTGCGATCCCACTAAAAGTTCGCCCGAGGCCAATACCTTTTTTTACAAAGGCATCCTGCAACCCTTTGCCGATTGTTTCATATGGATAAGAGTTGGGCACGTCATTGAAGTCACCACAAACAATTACAGGGTAAGGACTTTTTTCAATTGCCGCCCGAACGGTATCCGCTTGCACCAGTCTTTTCAAAAACCCTTTCTTGAATTTGCTTAACAGGTTTTTAGATTTCTCCAGGTCAATTTCGGTTTTGATAGAAGGATTCTCGATGTATTTTAAATTGGTGGGAGTGAACCGGAGCGATTGCAGGTGAAGATTGAAAACCCTGACTGTGTCGGTGCCCTTTACAATATCAACATACTGGAATGTCGAGTTGTAATCGTGCGGATATTGGGAGACGGTTTGCTTATTGATGATTGGAAAGCGGGAGAATATGATAACCCCAAAATGTTGCTGATTTAGAAAATTCTCTTTGTAATTATAGGTATACAAATAGTCAGGCATTTGGAGTTTATGGGCAAATTCAAAGATAGAATAGAAGCTATATTTCCGGTAGTAAGGTGTGTTAAGGTCTGCAAGCGTATCGCCACCCACCATTTCCTGGAAGCAGGCGATATCTGGTTTATACTCGTTTACCAGGTTCATCATTTCCAGGTAGGTGTCCGGCTTTTCTTTATACTTCATCACGTCGAACTGGGCAACGTTCCAACTCATGATCCTCAGACCTTTCCGTGGAGCCTTCATTTCAAAATCAGAGGTCAGGCGCGGTGGAATGATGTTAGAAATATCGTACAGGGACAATGCGACAGCGACGCCAAAAATTAATGCCCAACGCGACTTAAAGCAAAGCCAAAAAATGCAAAACGCAAGCAGGACTAGGAATAGGTAGAAGAGAGAAAGCGTTAAAAAGCCAACCGGCCAGGTAGAAGCTGAAAAGAAAATATTATTGTAACAACCGACCAGGTATAAAACCGCCACGAGTAGGTTAAGCAGGATAAATATTCGTTTCACAAATCCCCGGAAAATGCTTCTTGGCATGGGATAAAGATAACGGAAGACACTTAAAAAAAATCCTTAAAACCGGTAAGAGGAATGGGTGAGGTGAATTAGAAAGTAATGCGGCTGGTAATAGGCTATAGGTCTTCTTCTGCAGCTCTTTTCAAGATGTTTTTCTCTTCATCAGTAAGGAAGTGAAATCCTTTCTGGTTGATCTTATCAAGAATTTCATCAACACGCTGCTGTGTAATATTGGAAGTTTTGCTATAAGGTTTTCGACCTTCAGAATTATAAAACACTTTTTCTTTAATTGATACGACCGGCGACTTTTTGTTTGGATTGAAGAGGTTCATGAACCAATCGTAGAGGTTGTTCATCCAAATGCTGCCATCCTTCCCTTTGCGCAACAAAATAACAAATAAGAATCCCGATAACCCTCCGCCCAGGTGTGAAAGACTGTAGGCAGCATTTTGTGTGGCTACCCCGGCAAAATCGATCACTATATAGATGAGGGTCAGTACCCATATAGGGATACCACCATTCAGGTTTTTGAAAAAGCGGTAGTAGGGTGCAAGTGTGGTAGTTGCTACAGCTACGCCCATGGTTGCTGCATTTGCACCTATAAGAGAAGATGTATTTAAGTAAGGTTTTAATGGGGGAACCAGGTAGCTCGCGAGTATAAAAACAAGCGCTCCCGCAAGTCCGCTGTAAATGTAAATAGGAATGAGTTTTTTGTTCCCGGTTAACTCCTGCAGGATAAAACCAAAAGCCCACAACCAGATCATGTTGCTAAGTATGTGCAGGACGTTCACATGGCTAAACATGTAAGTAAGGATCGTCCAGGGCCGTTCACTGATCAAAGTCAATGCTGCAGGCATTTCAAAATATTTTACAACCTGGCTGGTGAAAGTAGCATCTGCGCTTTGAAAGAAATAATAGACGAGTCGGATGGTGATAAGGGTCAGGAAAAAAATTACGTTGATCGTAAACAATCCCACCAGGGCATTGCCTTCACTACCGAGGGAAATCCTGTTCCTCCGGCGCTTATAGTCTGAATGTCTTTCCGATTCTCCCATCAAAAATGCTTATGTAATAAATTTACAAACACCTTGCCAATAACCCAATAGGTATTTACTTAATAAAACGACTTTTTGTTCGTTTTATTCCAGAACAGCACCAATAAAAACCCGATGGCCGCACCGCCGATGTGCGCAAAGTGCGCTACATTATCTCCCTGAACTTTTACAACCCCACCAAATACATCCAGAGCAATCATTCCCATGATCGCCCATTTTGCCTTTATTGGTACCGGGATGGGTATGATGATCATTTCAGTATTGGGAAATAAATAGCCGAAGGCGGCGAGCACACCCATAATAGCTCCGGAAGCGCCGACTGTAGCCTGTTTCGCTAAAATGGTTTGGTAACCTTCAAACTGCGACTGAGAGAGCGTCAGCTGGTCTATCTGCCAAAAATCATAGGCATAGGAACCAAGCTGGGTGAATGCCGATCCCAGGCCGCATATAAAATAAAAAATTAAAAACCTTTTCGGTCCCCAAACATTTTCTACCTGGGTACCAAACATCCATAATGCAAACATGTTAAACAAAAGGTGAAAAAATCCGCCATGCATAAACATGTGCGTTACAATCTGGTGCGGTTTAAACAATTCAGATTTGTAATGGTGCAAAGCAAAAAGATCCATGGTAGGATTTGGATAATCAGTACCACCAGAAACCGTTTGTGCCAGGTAAACGAGGACGTTTATAATTATGAGGTTTAAAACAACGGGAGAGATTTGCTGGTTGCCGTAACTATTAAATGCCATCTATTGATTTATTGATTGTGCTGCAATTTCGTGATAGTTATTGGATTTATAATTCCCACCCAAACCGAATTGTGAAACTGTTATGGCAGATTCATGTCAAGGAGTGCTCTGCCAGCCGTCACCTGCTTGCAAAGTCAGGTAACCGGTCCATGACTTTTACAAAGCGTTCGGAAGCGAGAATTGTTCGCCGAGTTTTTGAAGTAATTTTTCTTTCAGCTCTGCTGAAATGAAAGCAGCTTTTACGGCATTCACATTACATGTGTAAAAATCTGTTGCTGTCCAGCCGAAATTATCTACCAGCAGTTGATACTCCCGGTTGAGCGTGGTGTCGACAATTGCAGGAGCGTCGGTGTTTACATTCAATGAAACACCAGCGCGGTACAATTCATTAATGGGATGATCTGTAAAGGAATTATATAAATTGATCTGCACATTGCAGGAAGGACAGATCTCAAGGTGGATGTTTTGTGCAATCAAGTAGTTAACAAGCAGTGGATCTTCGATGCTACGAACCCCATGGCCAATTCGCGTGGGGCGCAGATGCTCGAGCGTCTCCCATACACTTTCAGCGCCCCTGGCCTCGCCCGCATGAGCAGTAATAAAAATGCCGTTCTCCCTGGCATATTTGAAAGCTGCAATATGAGGATCGATCGGGAAGCCCGCCTCGTCCGCTGCAATGTCGAAGCCCACTACGTTCGTTCCCCTGAATTGTTCAACGAGTTTTACAGTTTCCATGCTTTGGTCCGTTGAATAGTGGCGCAGCGTACACAGGATCAGGCGGGCTTCTATCTTAAACTGGTGTATGCATCGTTCAAACGCCTTATTGGCGATGTCAACCACCTCGAAGGAAGTGAGTCCCCCATCCAGGTGTTGCAGCGGTGCAAACCGGACTTCAGCGTATACCAGGTTGCTGGCAGCAAGTTGCCGGAACATATCTTCAATCACCAGGGTCAAGGCCTCCGCGGTCTGCATCAGTTTGTAACCTTTCACGGCTCTCGTCAGGAAATCTGCCAGGTTCAAACATTTCGCGGGAGCAACAAACTCCTCCTGGTAGATTTCCCGGGTCACTGCTGGATTCAGCCGCGAGACCACCTCGTAGCTCAGCCCACAATCGAGGTGAAGGTGTAATTCTACTTTTGGTAAATGTTTAATGTTCATTGGTTTGTTCTTCGCGGGAACTGTCAAGAAAAGAAATTATTTCACTGATGGTATGTACGTGCCTGAAATTGGCATGATCCACATTGTGCTCAACCTGCTCGTGCTCCCAGGTAGTATGGTAAGGTATATGAACCGCGTGGCCACCAATGGCTAAAACCGGTAATACATCAGACTTCAATGAATTGCCGAGCATGAGAAACTCGCTGGGTTGAATGTCTAGATGTTTGATCAGTTTCCGGTAATCTCCTTCCTGCTTATCGCTCATGATCTCGATGTGGTGAAAATAATGTTCGAGGCCCGACTTTTTTAATTTGCGTTCCTGGTCGAGCAGATCGCCCTTGGTCGCAACCACCAACCGGAATTTTCCTTTCAAAGCTTTCAGCACATCTTCCACACCGTCGAGTAATTCGATTGGTTTTTCCAGTAATTCTTTTCCATACTCAATGGCCTTTTTCAACACCTCGATATTGAGTGTACTATCAGAAACGCGTATCCCCGTTTCAATCATCGAAAGCATGAAACCCTTCACGCCGTACCCATATAAAGGGAGGTTCTGTATTTCAGTCTTGAATAATTCTTTGGCAAGTGTGTGGCGTGGCAGGTAGTCCTCCAGGAGGGCGCAAAACTTTTGCTCGGTCTCCTGGAAATAAGGTTCATTTATCCAAAGCGTATCATCGGCATCAAATGCAATTACCTTAATATTCATGGTGTGGCATTTTTAGATATACAGTTAGTCCCGTAACGTCAACAACACCACGCATTCGATGTGATGGGTGTGTGGAAACATATCTACCGGCTGAATTTTTTCAACCTTGTATCGGGCGTTTAATAAAGCAAGGTCCCTTGCCTGCGTCGCCGTATTGCAACTCACGTACACAATTTTCGGCGCCGCTATTTCCAGCAGTTTTATCACGAGCTTTTCGTGCATACCTGCCCGTGGGGGATCTGTAATGATGACATCTGGCTTGCCATGTGCAGCAAAAAAATCGTCATCGCATATTTTGATCACATCACCGGCAAAAAAAGAGGCATGGTCGATCTGGTTGAGGCCAGCGTTGATCTTCGCGTCCTCGATCGCCTCCGCGATTACTTCTACCCCAATGATCTTTTTTGCCAGCTTGCTCAGGAAAATTCCTATGCTGCCTGTGCCACAATAAAGATCGTACACAATTTCATTTCCCGTGAGCCCCGCAAAATCGCGGGTAATGCTGTAGAGTTGCTCCGCCTGTTTCGTATTGGTTTGAAAAAATGATTTTGGGCCGATCTTAAAAGAAAACTCCTCCAGTTTTTCAATTACAAAACCTTTACCGGCGTAAACAACCGGCGTGAGATCATAAATGCTGTCATTCCATTTAGGGTTGATAGTGTACAACAAGGTTGTAATGCCGGGAACAGCACCTAGTATGAAATCCAGTAAGCGGTTCCGTTCGGTTTCATCGTCGTGCCCCAGTATAACATTTACCATTAATTCGCCGGTAGTGCAATACCTGATGACAATATTTCTTAGCCAGCCAGTGTGTTGTTTGATATCATAATACGTGTAGTTATTAGCGAGCGCAAACTCACGGATGCTGTTACGAATAAGATTGTTGACCTCGTCCATCAAAAAACATTCTTTGATGTCGATGATCTTATCAAAGATCCGCGGAACATGGTAGCCAAGGGCACCGTTCTGTAAAACTGACGGGTCTGAAGCGATTGTTTCGTTGACAACTCCAGCGGTTAAATCCCGTTCCTGCCTGGCAGGCAATGGCGGCAGGCTTTTTATTTCATCGGCCGATAAGTAGCGCTTATTGCTGAAAGTGAACTCCAGCTTATTGCGGTAATAGCGGGTCTCAGAACTTCCTACGATTGGGGCCATCTCGGGGAGTTCAACTTTTCCGATCCGCCTGAAATTTTGCGCAACCTCCTGCTGTTTATATTCGAGTTGCTTTTCATAGGGCAACATCTGCCACTTGCAACCCCCACAGGTGCCGAAATGGATACAGAAAGGAGTAGTTCGCTCGGGTGATAATTCGTGGAAGCGGGTGGCTTTTCCTTCACCATAATCTTTTTTATTGGTGCTGATAAAAACGTCCACCACATCGCCGGGCACTGCTCCCTCTATAAAATACACTTTACCCTCATGCCGGGCCAGGGATTTTCCTTCCGCGGCGTAGCCGGTGACCGCGATCTTTTCCAGGAGAAACTTTTTTCTTTTCACGGCAGCAAAAGTAACACCTCCCCGGCTCAAATCCGGTACCTGAAGGGCTTTATTCTTTTGTTAACGATTTGCAATTTTAAACCCCAACCTTTGTGCACCGGGCAATTAACGACTGATTTTAGATACTTTTGTTTCACATTAAAAAACCGATGAAACAACTTTTAGTTCTACTCTTCGCGGCTTTCACCGCCAGTTTTACCTCAGCCCAAAATTTTACCGTTACCCTAAAAGCTCCCCAATACAAATCAGGGATCGCCTACTTAACTTATCACATGGGTAAGAACCTGAACGTGGAGGATTCAGCCGCGGTGAGCAGCAGTGGCGTGGCTGTATTCAACGCTAAACGAAAACTACAACCGGGTATTTACGCCATGGTACTCCCGGGAAAACGTATATCTGTTGACTTTTTCGTGGATAAAGAACAGGTAGTTACTGTGCAGGTTGATACGACAGATATTGTTAACAAAACCATCGTGACAGGCTCAAAAGAAAATGTGTTGTTCCAGCAGTACCAGCAATATATCGCCGATAAGGGGAAGTCGCTGGAGGGTGAAAGGCAGGCGTACCTACGCTCGACTTCTAAGGCCGATTCATCTCTTCATGAGACCAATTATTTGAAATATAACAAGGAGTTGAACGACTACCGGGAGAACATCATTAAAACGCAACCTAAATCTATGATGGCGGTTTTGCTGAATGCGATGAAAGAGCCAAAGCTGCTTAACAAGAAATTGGAAACACGAAACGATTCGCTGGAAAATTATTACTATTACAAAACTCATTATTGGGATGGAATAAGCTTTATGGATGACCGCGTATTGCGAACGCCTTTTTTTCTGCCGAAGTTTGAGAAGTATTATCGCGAGATCCTTACGCCAAGTTCCGACAGCATCATTGCTGAAGCAGACTACCAGATACTACTGGCCCGGAGCAGTCCCGAAATGTATAAGTTCTTATTAAACTGGCTAACGGATGAATACATAAATCCAAAGTATATGGGGCAGGATGCGGTATTTGTGCATTTGTTTGAAAAATATCACAGCAAAGGATTGACCAGTTGGCTCAATGAAAAACAAATGGAAACCATCAGTCGCCGCGCCTATATGTTGATGGCTAACCTGATCGGGTTGAAAGCGGCCGACCTCGAAATGGTTGACACTTCCGGTAAGCCCACACCATTGTATAAAGTAAATGCTGATTATACAGTTGTGTGTTTTTGGGATCCCACCTGTGGTCATTGTAAAGAAGAATTGCCGAGGCTGGATTCAATTTACCGGGCAAGCTGGAAACAGCAAGGCGTAAAAATGTATGCAGTGCTTTCCGCAGATTCAAAAGATAATATGCAGGCTGAGTGGACAAAATACATTCGCGAGCACAATCTGCAAGATTGGATACACGTTTACCAGACCAAGGAAACCGAGGCCGCGGTAAAGGCTGCGCAAAAAGCAAGTTATCGCCAACTATACGACATAACGATGACACCCACCTTGTACCTGCTGGATAATGAAAAGCGCATCATCGGAAAAAAATTAACCTGGCAGCAGTTGGATGAATTGTTACAGGTAAAAAGGTCGGCACCCAAAAGCACGCCGGCAAAATAAAAAATGACCCAATAAAACTAACGCCATCATGAAAAAACTAACCTTATTGATCGGGTTGTTTGTTACCATAGCGCCCTCCCGGGCACAAACGCTGTTTACTTATGGAAGCGATGTCGTTACAAAAGATGAATTCATAAAAGCTTACAATAAAAACAAGACTCCGGTTGAGGATCAACAAAAAGCGCTTAGGGAATACCTCGACCTTTACGCGAAATTTAAACTCAAAGTAAAGGTCGCTGAATCTTTACGGCTTGATACCCTGGAACAGTTGCGTTTTGATATGCAAAATTTTCGCAGCCAGGTCGCCGAAGGTTATATGACAGATGAGAAGGGCATGAATGACCTGGTAGATGAGGCACTTCAAAGAAGTAGCAAGGACATTCACCTGTTACACTTCTCAATCCCGGTAACTGCGGGTGATTCCACCACGATTTATACTTCACTTACAGCGTTGTCAAATGAAATAAAAACCGGGGCAGTTGATATGCAGCAACTTCAGCAAAAATTTTCCGCGTTCAAAATAAAAGACCTGGGTTTCGTCACGGCGTTAAGCCTGCCGTATGATATCGAGAATATCGTTTACAAACTCAAGCCGGGAGAAGTGAGTCAATCTTTCCGTACAAAATCAAACCTTCATATTTTTAAAAATGTCGGCGAACGAAAAAGTTCGGGCCGCTGGAAAATCGCCCAGATCCTGGTGTCTTTACCGCCATCCCCCACGGAAGCTGAACTGAAACTGGCCGGCAAAAAAGCTGATTCAATTTATGCACTGCTGAACAGCGGGGCAGACTTTAAAGAAATGGTGAAGCAGTTTAGCGACGATAAACTGACCTACGTCAATGGAGGTGAGTTGGCCGAATTCGGCACAGGAAAATTTGATGCAAATTTTGAATCGAAAGTTTTTTCATTAAAGGAAGATGGAGAAATTTCGAAGCCCATTCTGACGGCATATGGATATCACATCGTGAAACGACTCGGCCATCGCGATATCCCGGTTGATAAAAAAGATGACGCTTTTGTTGCAACACTCAAACAACAGATCATGCAGGATTCACGGGTCAATACCTCGCGTGAAAATTTCCTCAAAGAAATAAAACGTAGAACGGGTTTCAAGAGAAACCTGCAAGTAACAAATAAAGAATTGTTTCGGTATGCAGACAGTGTTGCTGCTAATCCGTCTTACACAGTTTCACCGCTCAACAACAAAATAGTGTTGATGTTTACCAAATCTTCAATGAAGGGAAAAGACTGGTTAAATTTTATCAGGGATTATAAATTGAACCCTGATGTTTACAAAAATGAA
>JAURWD010000130.1 GCA_030655145.1 Ferruginibacter sp. | reverse complement strand
AAGAAGTTTTCCTTCACTTAACATCGCCACTCTTCCCAACCCTTTGTCATCAACTCGAAAATTCCTTCAATTTTTTTCCTCTAAAAAAAAATCCCCCCAATTGGGAGGACTAAATGATGTTTCTTTTTACTAACCGAGGTAGGCTTTTAAAGCCCCACTATAGCGGGCTTTTTGGAGACGTTTAATTGCTCTTTCTTTGATCTGGCGAATACGTTCTTTTGTCAGATCATATTTTTGACCAATCTGTTCAATGGTTACCCCATTCTCTCCATCCAAACCGAAATAAGCGTTTACAATTTCTGCTTCTCTCGGACTAAGAGATTTCAACACCCGGCGAATCTCATTACGTAAGGAATCATGCATCACATCCTCATCGGTATCATCTCCTCCCTGTAACAAATCTCCCATCGCAACATCTTCAGCTTCATGCACCGGCGCATCCAATGAAGTGTGGCGGGTGTTGCTTTGAAAAATGTTATTTATCTCTGTTTCGCTCATCTCCAACAGTTCAGCAAGCTCTTCAGTGGACGGCTCACGTTCGTGCTCTTGTTCAAAGGCCATGTAGGCTTTATTGGCTTTGTTATAAGTACCAATCTTATTTTGCGGAAGACGAACTAGGCGACCTTGTTCGGCCAAAGCCTGTAAAATTGACTGCCGGATCCACCACACAGCGTAAGAAATAAATTTAAATCCTTTAGTTTCATCAAAACGCTGGGCGGCTTTGATCAAACCAAGATTACCTTCATTGATCAAATCACTCAAGGACAATCCCTGGTGTTGGTATTGCTTGGCAACAGAAACTACGAAACGAAGATTCGCTTGCACCAGTTTGTCAAGGGCGCGCTGGTCTCCCATCTTGATCTTCTGAGCGAGGATGGTTTCTTCCTCAGGTGTGATCATGGATATTTTTGAAATTTCCTGCAAATACTTTTCTACCGCTTGTGAGTCACGGTTAGTTATTTGCGTTGCGATCTTAAGTTGCCTCATTTTAGTGTATTAAATTCGGAATATCTAACGATTTAGGATAGTGATAGTTGAAGGAATGTTTAGAAGTTTGGTTAAACTAAAAAATATACTAAAAAATAGTTTGCAAAGTTACTGATCATAATCTGTATTTCATAGTTAGTATACAAAAAAGGTGCAAAACAATGAGCAATTTCCCTATATTAACGAAATATCTACTGATGTTGTTTTAATTTTCGCAGTTTTCAGTATGAATTGTCTAACGAGAACTTATGACTTTCATTACCTAATGACAAAATATGAACCAATTTCAACTGTTAACTTTCTTCCCCACCCTTCTCAATCCAAACTGCTTTACAAATTGATATAAACGTTTAAGAATCATAAGCTTCAACTACCCCGCAGGTGCAAGTTTCATTCCTATATTTGCACCATGATCATGGATTTACGCTCAGATACTTTTACGAAGCCAACAAAGGGTATGTTGCAAGCGATGTTTGCCGCTGAAGTAGGTGATGATGTTTTTGGTGAGGATCCGACTATTAACCGACTCGAAGCGCTTTCAGCTGACATTTTTGGAAAGGAAGCCGCCCTGTTTTGTCCAAGTGGGACTATGACAAACCAGATCGCTATTAAATGCCACACGCAGCCTGGCCAGGAAGTGATTTGCGATAAATTAAGCCATGTTTATATTTACGAAGGCGGTGGAATAGCTTTTAACAGCGGTTGCCAGGTGAAAGCCATCGAAGGCGCACGCGGGCGGCTAAATGCCTCCCAGGTAAGAGAAGCTATTAATCCGGATGACATTCACAAAGCGCCTACCAGCCTGGTCAGCCTCGAAAATACCGCAAATCGCGGTGGTGGTAGTTGTTACGAAATTGCCGACCTGGAGGAGATCAAAGACGTCTGCCGGGAAAACAATTTGAAACTGCACCTTGACGGCGCCCGGCTTTTCAATGCCCTGATTGCAACCAACCAAACTACCGAAACTTATGGGAAACTCTTCGACAGTATTTCCATCTGCCTGAGTAAAGGTTTGGGCACACCAGTCGGCAGCCTCCTTCTCGGTAGAGAGGCCTTTATTCACCAGGCGCGACGGGTTCGCAAGGTTCTTGGTGGCGGGATGAGACAGGCAGGATATTTGGCGGCGGCTGGGATTTATGCACTTGAAAATAATATTGCCCGTCTCCAGGACGATCATAACCATGCGAAACTGATTGCGGAGGCATTGGTAAAAAAGAGTTTTGTCGGGAAAATTCTTCCGGTGGAAACCAACATTTTGATCTTTGAATTGGTAGACCGATATTCTGCAGGCGAATTCGCAGCCGAACTAGACAAATTCGGCGTAAAAGTGATACCAATTTCTGCCAAACAGGTCCGGATGGTGACCCACCTTGATGTCAGTCCGGAAATGGTTGCAAATCTTATCTCCATTATCAAGAGTTTTTAATCGTGCTTTTGGAGTTGTGCCCGGTGAATATCTAAGTTCAATTTGCGGCGGGTACAAATATTTCAACTCGCTTAACTTCGTAGTCTTTTAATTTCTTTAATATGATCCCAAAAATTAACCCCACAACAACTGCTTCATGGAAATCACTACAGGAGCACTACCAACTGATGCACGAAGTGCAAATGAAGGAATTGTTTTCAGCCGACGCTGAGCGGTTCAAGAATTTTTCTGTTCGAAAAGAAAATTTGTTATTCGACTATTCCAAAAATATAGTAACCAAGGACACCATGAGCCGACTGTTCGACCTGGCAAGTGAATGCCAGTTACCAACAGCCATTGAGGCCATGTTCAATGGAGAAAAAATAAATGAGACAGAGAACAGGGCTGTGTTGCATACTGCGTTGCGGAATTTTTCCGGGCAGCCCGTAGAAGTGGATGGTAAAGATGTTATGCCAGACATACAAGCCGTACTGGCGCATATGAAAACCTTCTGCCAAGCCATCCATACAGGTGAATGGAAAGGTTATACCGGCAAGAAAATAAAATACATTGTAAACATCGGGATTGGAGGAAGTGACCTGGGACCTGTGATGGTCACCGAGGCCCTCAAATCGCATAAAATCGATGGGATTGACAGTTTTTTCGTGAGCAATGTTGACGGAACACATATTGAAGAAACACTTAGCCAGGTAACACCTGAGGAAACCTTATTCCTCATCGCTTCGAAAACTTTTACCACCCAGGAAACCATGACCAATGCCTTCAGCGCAAGGGAATGGTTCTTAAAATCCGCAGTCGGGGAAGCGCATATTGCAAAACATTTCGCTGCGCTTAGCACCAACCAGGAAGCGGTAGTCAAATTTGGGATTGCCGCCGAAAACATGTTTGGGTTTTGGGATTGGGTCGGTGGAAGATACAGTTTGTGGAGTGCCATTGGTTTATCTATTGCACTTAACCTGGGATTCGAAAATTTCGAGCAATTGTTGAAAGGAGCCCACCAGGCAGATGTTCATTTTAGAACGACCCCTTTTGAAGAGAACATCCCAGTCATCATGGGTTTAATTGGAATCTGGTACACCAATTTCTTTGGAACAACAACAGAAGCCATTCTTCCGTACGACCAATATATGCACCGGTTTCCAGCTTATTTCCAGCAGGGCAATATGGAAAGTAATGGAAAATACATTGATCGGAATGGCAAGGCGGTGACCTACGCAACCGGCCCAGTGATCTGGGGTGAGCCTGGTACAAATGGGCAGCATGCATTTTACCAATTGATCCACCAGGGCACGCAGGTGATACCTTGTGATTTTATAGCACCTGCGCTTTCAGAAAATCCACTGGGTGAACATCATATGATCCTGATGAGCAACTTTTTCGCTCAAACCGAAGCGCTCATGAATGGAGCTTCCAATGATAATGTTTACCGCGTGTTTGAGGGCAACAGGCCAACCAACTCTTTTTTATTAAAAAATATTTCACCATTTGCCTTAGGCGAATTGATCGCGTTGTACGAACATAAAATATTTGTCCAGGGCATTATCTGGAACATTTACAGTTTTGATCAGTACGGTGTGGAACTAGGTAAAGTGTTGGCTGGAAAAATTTTACCTGAATTGAAAGAAGATAATGAAGTACATGCGCACGATTCTTCCACAAATGGGTTGATGAATTCGTTTAAGGCCATGCGGAGCTAATCTCACGACGGAGCTTTTCGCAACACTGGAATCGTCTAACGATCAGTTTACCGAATACCCTAAGGAACAGTTGCAACCAGCTTTAAAAACTGCAGTGAGTTAAATAAAGAGAAAGGTCAAATCGGTAGTTGAGACTTTGGCCAGGCAGCAAACTTTGCAATCGAAGCCAACAATTATCACCGTCTTCTCTAAAGCCACAATGTGCGCGCTGCAATCTCCCAATGACCTGGATTTAACAGCTTGACCGTGTTACTGGTCTGTCATGGGAACTGTGGTGGGCGGGCCGGACAAAAAGGCGGAGCCATTTTTTTGTCCTTGATTTTTTTTGGTACTTTTTTTTATCACAGAAAAAAAAGTACAAACACGGCTCAAGTGCCGAAACGCTCCTGCAAAAAAGTTATCACTTTGAAACGGTATAGAGATGGCGCAAGTAGCGAACTATTGCTTATCCAACCCCCTCAAAAAAATTCTATCCAGAGAACTTATCCAGATATCCACATTTTCGCCTGCCGACTCATTCAATTATTTTTTTATTTGGAAAGGAGTCCTATCTTTACCAGGTAACAACATTCACCAGGATGTTTTACCTCTGAGTAACCTACATATAAAATACAGGCTTCCCCCGGCCGGTAAATGTGTTTTATATTTTCAACCGCTTCTTGCTTTATGCAAATATGATTATCTGTATCCGGATATTCTATTGAACCAACCTGCTCCGTCCCACTGATCTTATGAGAAAGCTGATGCATTGCGTGCTATCCACTACGATAGGTTATGCAAAAGAATGAGCTCATTATGAAGAAGAAAATATTATTGGTAGAAGAAAACAAGGCACTGTCTTTTTTAATTGAAACAGTTTTAGAAAAGAATTACCAGACCGTGTCGGTTGCTGACAGCAATTTTGCTATGCAGCAATTGATGCCAGGCGGACATTTTGATCTTGTAATTATCAGCATAGACGAAGTGACCTCAGCCAATTTTCAATTACTGCACCATCTTTCTACCAGCAGTTTGTTAAAGAAGATGCCAATAGTTGTGCTTTCAAATGCACAAAACATCATTTTACAACAAGATTGTGAAGCAATTGGGATCGCGGCATTTATGCGTAAACCTTTCGATCCACAATTGTTTGCGCAAAGAATAGATGAACTGACATTTGTGAAACCAACAACTCAAATAACAAGAAAAAAAATAAATGTTTTTAACCTGAATTTTTATCTCTAGTGTATTCCAAATCCTGTCGAAGACTGACACTTACTGAACAATTAAACCACAGTATTATGACTCAAAACAGGACATCTAACAACTACGCACAAACGCTTTTAGGAGCTAACTGTGCCCAGGTGCAGGAAACTGCAAGCGCTCCTTTCCATCTACTGTATATTGGCGAGCGGGTTGATCAAAACCGGAAATACCTGAATTATGCAACAAATGATTTTGCTTCAGGATTTGCTGCTGCAAAACAATTGATGAAGGATCGAAAAAATGCGGGCGTGCCGCACTTCGATGTTATCATCGTTGACCTTGCCGCAGTTTTCGAAGGCTTGAACGACTTCTCTTGTTTCCTGCGACGTCACCAATGGTGCCGGGACACGCCAGTGCTTTACCACGAGCGATCGCTAAGTCGAACCGACATTCTCGAGCTAGGCCGGCTCGGACTGGTAGATGATGTCGTTAACATTGAAACCCTTGGCCAGGAACTGGAACAAAAAGTTCGCTTTCTCCACAATACCAAGGTTTTTCTGAGAGAAAACAGCGCTGATATCAAATCGCAAAAAGTTGTTGCAAAAGAAAATAGCCGGAAGTTTCTTCACCTCGGACGGCGGGTGTTCGACATCAGTGTAGCACTGATTCTTATCATCTTATTGCTTCCGGTAATGGCGCTTATCATGATCGCTATCAAACTGGAATCAAAAGGCCCTGTCATGTACTGCTCCAAACGAGCCGGACGCGGATACCGCATATTTGACTTTTATAAGTTCAGAACCATGCGGGCAAATGCTGAAAACCTCATGCGTGGTGTGCAGGACCTGAATGCGTATGATCATAGCGAAAACAACCCTGTATTTTTCAAAGCTGTGAACGATCCGCGTGTTACAAAGGTCGGCACCTTCCTCAGAAACAGCAGTCTTGACGAAATACCACAGCTGATCAATGTGATCAAAGGAGATATGTCGCTTGTCGGTAATCGTCCACTCCCACTTTATGAAGCCTCATCTTTGACCAGTGACCGGTGGGCAGAGCGTTTTATGGCGCCTGCGGGTATGACCGGGCTTTGGCAGGTTATAAAAAGAGGCAAAAAACAGCTAAGCCTGGAAGAAAGACTGAGACTAGACATCAAGTATGCACGCCAACATAATTTATCACGCGATTTTTGGATTCTAGCCCATACACCTGGAGCAGTTTTTCAAAAAGTTTCCATGTAAATGCCTGATAGGATTTTTAAAGCGTAACGTCTGTATCTAAACTTTTAAGCGAATTCTAATCCCTTCGAAACTGCGGTT
>JAURWD010000128.1 GCA_030655145.1 Ferruginibacter sp. | reverse complement strand
GTAGCGGTTGCACAATCAACAGATTTGCGCTTTGGATACACAACAAATTGCGGCTTTACAGGGCTGGTATACATACTTGACACATCTTTTTACAAAAATAATTTGAATGCAAGTATAGCTGGAACGCAGTGTGGAGAAGGGCTGGGCAAAATAGGGCAAGTCCTATGTAAGCTTCCAATTGCCCTTTGTTGAAAATTAGAATTTCAACAGGGGGACATAAAAAACTCACCAATAATTGGTGAGCATTTTAGTGAGTTTCTGTGCATTAGTGAGCAATCATTTTTGGGGCTTCCCACCCCTGCTCAACTCTGCGCAATTCTGGTCTTGTTGTTGCGGACCGGACGGGACTCGAACCCGCGACCTCTGCCGTGACAGGGCAGCATTCTAACCAACTGAACTACCGATCCGTTGCCCTTATTTTTACAGCCGTTGAGTTAACTTCGACCGCTTTTTTTCGGGATGGCAAAGATAAGTGTTTTAGCATTTTGTTTCCAAAACTTTTATAAAAAATTGTTTCCACTTAATTTTACAAACACATGGGGTACATTCACATCAAAATTACTATCCTAAATTGCCATATATGCCTGAATTAAAGAACCGCCAGTTCCTGGACTTCGAGAAACCAATTAAAGACTTATACGATCAAATAGAACTGCTGCGCGTTTCGGGTGAAAAAAATAAAACAGATATGAGCGGCGCCATTGCTTCACTTGAGGCAAGAGTGGTGGAAACAAAAAGAGAGCTTACCAAAAACCTTAGCCCCTGGCAAAAAGTTCAACTCAGCCGTCATCCCGATCGTCCATACACCCTGAAGTACATCAATAAAATGTGCAACAATTATGTTGAACTTCACGGCGATCGCAATTTCAAAGATGATAAGGCCATGGTTGGTGGCTTTGCAGATATTGATGGAGAAACCGTAATGATCATTGGCCAGCAAAAAGGTATCAATACCAAGATGCGCCAGATCCGCAATTTCGGCATGGCCAACCCTGAAGGATACCGCAAAGCGCTGCGCCTGATGAAACTCGCTGAAAAATTTAATAAGCCCATCATTACCCTTATTGATACGCCGGGCGCCTACCCCGGCCTGGAAGCAGAAGAGCGTGGACAGGGTGAAGCCATCGCACGGAACATCTATGAAATGATCCGGTTAAAAGTCCCGGTGATTTGCGTGATCATTGGTGAAGGCGCCAGTGGTGGTGCCTTAGGCATCGGTGTTGGCGACCGTGTTTTCATGATGGAGAACACCTGGTACACGGTGATCTCACCTGAAAGTTGCAGCAGCATCTTATGGCGCAACTGGGACAACAAAGAAACCGCTGCAGAACAACTGCGTCTAACCCCTGAGGATATGTTGAAATTTGAATTGGTTGATGGCATTATTCCCGAGCCGCTTGGCGGCACACATTGGGACTATGATGAAGCTGCGGCGCTCCTGAAAAAATTTCTTATTCCCGTTATTGCAGAATTAAAAGCCATTCCAACGGATGTGCGTTGTGAACAACGAATTGAGAAATTTGGGCGTATGGGATTCTGGGATGAAGCGCAACCTGAACAGCAACATTCTTAATTTTACACCACCACTCTACCGGCTCCAACATCATTTGGCTTAGCAGAGACTTAACTGCTCTTCAATACCAATGGCGAACATAACGCCTTTCCACAAGGGCTGCAGCGTCAATTCATATGTTTGCCGTTTCATCGCTACCAGCTTATCTTTGATCAAAGTATTCGCTATGTTGAAAATTGGTGTTTTAGGCGTGGGTCATCTCGGGAAATTTCACTTAAATAACTGGCAACAAATCGAAGGTGCAGAACTCGTGGGGTTTTATGATCCAGGCGAAGAGAACGCGTTGGCGGTGAGTGAAAAATACCAGCTTAACCGCTACCAGGATCCGGAAGAATTAATCGACGCCTGCGATGCAGTTGACATCGTCGCTCCCACTACTTCCCATTTTGCCCTCGCCAAATCCGCCATCAAAAAAGGCAAACATGTGTTTGTTGAGAAGCCGCTGGCAAACAATATGGAAGAGGCCCGCGAACTTGTTAAACTTGCAAAGGAAGCCAATATAAAATTCCAGGTGGGCCATGTGGAAAGATTCAACCCGGCGTTTCTTGCCCTGCAGGGTTACACCATCAGCCCTATGTTCATCGAGGTACATCGCCTCTCTCAATTTAACCCGCGGGGTACAGATGTAAGTGTGATCCTCGACCTGATGATCCACGACATCGATATCATTCTCAGCCTGGTCAACAGCAATGTAAAATCTATTTCGGCAAATGGTGTAGCAGTCATGAGCGATACACCTGACATCGCCAACGTTCGTATGGAGTTTGATAATGGCTGCGTTGCGAATCTTACAAGCAGTCGCATCTCGATGAAGAAGATGCGGAAGATGCGCCTGTTCCAAAAAGACGCCTACATTGGTATAGATTTTCTGGAGAAAAAAACTGAGATCATCCGGTTGAATACCCCGACAGACAAAAATGTTTTTACGTTCGACATCGAAACAAACAACGGAAAGAAAACCATCGCAATCGCAAACCCGCTCATCGAGGATGGCAACGCCATAAAGATGGAACTGGAAGCTTTTGCAAAATCGATCATCAACAATACGGAGCCCCCTGTTACCGTTGTAGATGGCTTTAGGGCCATGGACATTGCGCACCAGATCCTCGAGAAGATCGGGAATCAAAATGCATTGTAGTTTTCCCTGCTGTACAATCACTTCTTACATGCACATTTGAACCAACCGCGTATAAATATAAGCTGGTACATCGCAGGCGATATTCTTGGGGCGATCCTTACCTGGTTTATTTTTTATTTCCTGCGCACGGTCATCTACGATTATCCCTTCTCTGCCCCACCTGGCTTCTATCTCGGTGCGCTACTATATACATTGGGTTGGTTGAGCCTCCACTTTCTTACCGGTGCTTATGAGCCGGTGTATAACAAATCCGGTGTAAATGAAATGATGCGCACGCTTATCGTCAGCATCATCGGCTGCCTCGGCCTGCTCTTCTTTTTTATCCTGAAGAACCCGCATGAAAACAACATGAATTATTACATGGAATTTTTCTGTCTCCTGGTTCCTGTATTTTTTGTCACCATCACACTGCGCATTCTCCTGTTGATGTTCGCGAAGAAACAAATCGAGAACAGGACCGTATTTTTTAATGTGCTCCTTATTGGAACCGGCAAAAACGCCACAGACTTTTACAACGCGTTTACAAAAACCCGTATCCGGAATGGCTACAATATCAACACCTTTCTCAATACCAATGGCAACACCAATCTCGCCCTTCCCGGCAATATTGTACGCTACCAGGAACTTGAACAGGTAGATGAGATCATCTCGAAAAACAACATCGAGGAAGTGATCATCACCATTGAAAAAAACGAACGCCCACTGCTGACCAAGATCTTACAGTTGTTAAGCGATAAAGACATCAATATTAAGATCACTCCAGACACGCTTGATATTTTAAGTGGTGCTGTGCAAACCAACAATGTGCTCGGTGTACCCTTGATTGACATACATAGCGGGCAGCTTCCATCCTGGCAAAAAAATATGAAGCGGTTCATCGACATCGCGACCGCTATCCTGGGCATTGTATTATTATCTCCGTTATTTATCTACGTCGCCATACGAACCAGGCTTTCCTCCCCGGGCAGTGTATTTTATAAACAGGAGCGTATCGGGTATAAGGGAAAGCCGTTCATCATTTACAAGTTTAGAAGCATGGTGCGGGACGCCGAAAAAGATGGGCCCTTACTCAGTCGGAATAACGACCCGCGAATCACAAACTGGGGTAAAGTGATGCGCAAATGGCGCCTCGATGAACTGCCTCAGTTAGTAAACATTATCAAAGGGGAAATGAGTCTGGTGGGGCCAAGGCCCGAACGCAGATTTTACATTGAGCAGATCGTTCAGTTGCATCCAGAATACAAGTACCTGTTCAAAGTGAAACCCGGACTCACCAGTTGGGGCATGATCAAGTTCGGCTATGCGTCATCGATAGCAGAGATGATCCAGCGCATGCCGTATGATCTTATTTACATTGAGAATGTTTCTCTTGCGCTTGACCTAAAAATTATGTTTCACACCTTACGCATTATCCTTGCGGGTAAAGGCAAGTGATGCAGGTCGATTGGCTTGCTTCCTGCGGGGTGCCGGTTAGCGGTCAATGCCTAACATTATCTTTCATATTTTTACTGAAATGCCTGTTGTGAAACAATTTATTCTCCTTATGTTTCTTTGTATTGTAAGCGAGCTTGCAATTGCACAAAATGCCTGCTGGCAACAACGGGTTAACTATAACATTGAAGTAAGTCTTAATGACTCCGACCATACCCTCGATGGTGTTGTTAAAATGGAGTATTATAACAATTCGCCTGACACCTTAACTTTCATCTGGATCCATCTTTGGCCCAACGCCTACAAAAATGATCGCACTGCTTTTAGTGACCAATTGCTAAAAAACGGACGAACAGATTTTTATTTCTCGTCTGCCGAACAACGCGGCTATATCAACAGGCTCGAGTTCAAAGTAGATGGGATGGCAGCCGAAACACTCGACCACCCGGAACACCAGGACATCATCAAATTAGTGTTGCCTTCCCCTTTGTTCCCTGGGAGTGCAATTAAGATCCAGACGCCCTTTCAGGTAAAACTCCCATTTAATTTCTCCCGTGGAGGCCATGTTGAACAGGCGTACCAGGTAACGCAATGGTATCCGAAACCGGCCGTTTACGATCGCAAAGGCTGGCATCCTATGCCCTACCTTGACCAGGGAGAGTTTTACAGCGAATTCGGAAACTACAAGGTGCAGATTACACTGCCCCAAAATTATGTGGTTGCAGCGACCGGCGACTTAGCAGATACGGATGAAGTGAATTGGCTTAGCGAAAAAGCCAAGGCACCGAGGACCGAAGCAGCACCGATCAAGTCAAAATCGGCGCGACTGAATGGTCAGCAGAAAAAAAAGGCTGCCATCTTTCCACCCTCTTCATCCGAAACGAAAACACTGCATTACTCACAGGACAGCGTACACGATTTTGCCTGGTTTGCAGACAAACGCTTTGCGGTGCTGCAAGACACGATCAAGGTAAAAAACAGGGTAATCAACGCACAGGTATTTTATATTGACCTGCCCGGGAAATACGAGACCTGGAAAACCAGCCTCGAGGCGATCAGGCAAACGATCCGCACCCGCGGTGCCTGGCTGGGCGAATACCCGTACGCTTCAGTAAAAGTTTGCGAAGCTGAAATGGGTTTTTCCGGGGGCATGGAGTATCCAACCATCACCTCGATCTCCCCCATGGACAATGCGGAAATGCTCAACGGCACGATTGAGCATGAGGTGGGACATAATTGGAATTATGGAATTCTTGCAAGTAACGAGCGCCAGCATCCCTGGATGGATGAAGGGATCAACAGTTTTTATGATGCCCGGTTTAAAAACATTGGCAAAGGCAAGGACGCAGAGGACAAAACTCCAGGCAATTTTTTTGGCAAACGCCTACCCAAAGATCTTTCGGAACTTGGGTTGCGGATGCTCACCCACCTGAAAAAAGACCAGCCGATTGAAACACCAGCGGAAGTATTTAATGAACTGAATTATGGGTTGATCGCATATGGGAAAACAGCTTTGTGGATGCAGCAGTTGGAAAACAAGCTCGGCAGAACCAGCTTTGATAGCGCTATGCAAGCGTATTATGCGCAATGGAAATTTAAACATCCCTATCCAGAGGACTTTCGGCAGGTACTCGAGACTGTTAGTGGACAGGACCTCAGCAATGAATTCTCCATGTTGAAACGCAAGGGACCGCTTCAGCCGGCACAAAATCGTCGTCCAGTGAAACCGTATCCCCTCTTCAATTTTAAGGAGTCAGGAAAATACCGGTATATTTTTGCCGCCCCGGCGGTGGGATACAACTTTTACGACAAATTTATGATCGGTGGGTTGTTGCATAACTACACGCTCCCCGCGGAAAAGTTGCAGTTCGTGCTGGCGCCCCTATACGGTACCGGTAGTAAGCAATTGAATGGGCTCGGTCGCATCAGCTATATACTACTTCCGGGCGATGATGGACGACAACTTGAATTTGCCCTCGCCGGCGCAAGCTTTAGTGGCGATTCCTATACCGACTCGACAAATAGGACTACCCAGCTTCGCTTCACGAAATTGGCCCCTTCAATAAAGTACACATTTGCAAATCATGAGCCGCAGAGCAAATTGCTCCATTTTATCCAGTTTAAAAGCTTTTTGATCAGTGAACAACGGCTGCGTTTTAGCAGGGATACCGTCACCGATAAAGACATTATTTCTTACCCGTTTGAGCACCGGTATATAAACCAGCTGCGATTCGTCCTGGACAATAACCGCGTTTTATATCCTTACAGCACCGAGATAAAACTTGAGCAAGGCAGGCATTTTGCAAGACTGGCTTTCACGGGAAATTATTATTTCAATTACGTAAAAGCAGGGGGGTTAAACCTGCGTCTCTTCGCAGGGAAATTCTTCTACACCGGCGACAAAACATTTACCAGGCAGTTTGAAACCAGTCGCTATCATTTGAACATGACAGGTCCGAAAGGTGATGAGGATTACACTTACAACAATTACTTTATTGGCAGAAATGAATTCGAAGGTTTTGCTTCACAACAAATAATGCAAAGAGATGGCTTTTTCAAGGTACGGACCGACCTGTTGAATAATAAGATTGGTAAAAGCGATGACTGGCTCGCTGCACTCAATTTCACAACAGATATTCCCGCATCAATCGATCCCTTAAAAGTATTGCCGGTTAAAATTCCCTGGAAAATTTTTGTTGACCTGGGCACTTATGCAGAAGCGTGGAGCAAAAATGCTACCTCCGGAAAACTGATCTATGATGCGGGTATCCAGGTTTCATTATTCTCCAATTTCGTGAACATCTATATCCCTGTATTGTACAGCAAAGTTTACCGCGACTATTTTAAATCAACCATCACCGAGAAAAGATTCCTGCGCAATATTTCTTTTAACATTGATGTACACCGTCTCAGCTTTCGCAAACTATTTCCAAAAATTCCGTTCTAATGCAGGTGCGTTATCTCACATACGGGAACATTGACAAGCAAAAATGGGATGCCTGCATAACCGCAGCTTCCAACGGGCTTATCTATGGCTATTCGTTGTACCTCGATACGATGGCCTCCGCCTGGGATGCACTGGTGTTGGGAGACTACGAGGCCGTACTGCCACTTACCTGGAGAAAAAAATATGGCATCTACTATTTATACCAACCCTTCGCGACCGCTGCCCTGGGTGTTTTCGGCAATAACCTCAATGCAGAGACGCTGCAGGCATTCCTCCTTGCCGTGCCAGCGAAATTTCGGTATTGGGACATCTACCTCAATCATGGCAACCGCTTCCCGGTTGCGGGCTTTCCCCTTGTTGAACGTACAAATTATGTCCTAAACCTGAATGCTCCATATGAGCAGTTGAATGCAGGTTTTCGTGAAAACATCCGCAGAAATATCCGGAAGGCAAAACAACTGAATTGTGTTTTTCGAAAAGACATTTACGTGGATGAAGTGTTAATGCTCTCCCGTCAGCAGGCAGCCGGTTATACAAAAATTCCAGGCGCTGATTACGATCAGTTTAAAAAGCTGTATGGATTCTT
>JAURWD010000111.1 GCA_030655145.1 Ferruginibacter sp. | reverse complement strand
TGCGACCAGCATTACGTTCTCTTCATTTTCAACCACACAAGGCCCGGCTATGAGGAAAAAGTTTGTGGCATCATATTGCTGGCGGCTGAAAAGGTCAGTAAGGTATTGTTCCATAGATGATTTTTTAAGTAGCGGCAAAGGTATTTCATTAGTGAGTTTTGTGTTGTAAAATTTCGGGTCTCACCCGGAACGCAGGCGGCCTCCATTTCATTTTATACCAGCTTCTATGGTTTGGGATGAAGTTGTTCTATATTGCAGCCCGAAAATTGTGCCTTATGATCAGAGAAAAAATTTTGGTAATCGGAGCCTCAGGCCAGATCGGTGTTGAGCTTACGCTTGCCCTGCGGAAAATTTATGGCAATGCAAACGTGGTAGCCAGTGACCTTCGCGAAGAGAACGACCTGCTGCATGGAACAGGTCCTTACGTGAGTCTCGACGTGATGAACAAAGAAATGTTGCATGTGCAGGTGATCCGTCAAAACATCACCCAGATATACCTGCTTGCGGCGATCCTGTCGGCTACCGGGGAGAAAAATCCTAACCTCGCCTGGAGCCTGAATATGCAGAGTTTGCTCAATGTACTGGATATCGCCAAAGAAGAGCAAATACGAAAAGTGTACTGGCCAAGTTCCATTGCTGTTTTCGGTCCAACCTCACCGAAACAAAATTGTCCACAGCAAACGGTTATAGAGCCCATCACTGTTTACGGCATCAGTAAATATGCCGGTGAGTTTTGGTGTAATTACTATTTCCAGCGTTGGGGCGTTGATGTTAGAAGCCTCCGCTACCCGGGACTCATCAGTTATAAGAGCGCCCCGGGCGGTGGTACTACAGACTATGCGGTTGAGATCTTTCATGAAGCGCTGGAAGAAAAAACCTACGAATGCTTTTTGGAAAAGGATACTTACCTGCCCATGATGTATATGCCCGACGCCATCAAAGCAACGATTGAATTGATGGAGGCGCCGGCGGAAAAGATCCGTATTCGCACCTCTTATAATGTAGCGTCGATGAGCTTTTCACCGGCCGACATCGCCAAAGAAATACAAAAACATATCCCTGAATTTTCTATCACTTACAAACCCGATTACAGGCAGCAGATCGCCAACAGCTGGCCGCAGAGTATCGACGACAGCGTTGCCCGAAACGATTGGGGATGGCAGGAAGATTACGACCTGCAACGCATGACAGCTGATATGTTTAAAAACCTGCCTCATAAATAAAGTAAGTCGACCTACGTGAAAGATTTGTCTTACATTTTCGTGTACCCTATCACGTTATCCTAACCGGGGCGTGGAGTGTTGTTTTGCAAATATTAACAGTTCAAAAGGTTGGGAATGGAAAATCGGCAGCCTAAATTTGCGGAATTAATCAAAACTAACATTCAATGACAAAATTCTTTGTACCCTTCCTGTTGATCTTTATTTCTCTTTCTGCCACCGCGCAAACTGAACGCACGCTGAAGTTTAGTGTAGGAGCGGAGTTGGGATTCGCTTCCGGCAGTTTCTCCAATACCCATTCGATCGGCACCGGACTTACAGCGCAGGCTGAATATCAACTGGCCGAAAAATTAAGAGCCACTGCTACAACCGGCTTCCTCGTGTATGCCGGAAAATCTCAAGGGACTAATTTGAAAAATACTGCCCAAACCATTATTCCAATTCGTGGCGGCATCAAATACTTTCTTGCAGGCGGGGTCTATGTTGGGGCTCAGTCTGGCCTTGCCATCCTCGGCAGTTATGATAAAAATGTTTCGTTTGCCTACTCTCCCTTATTTGGATATGAATTTATGACGAAGAGCGGGAAATCATTGGACGCCACGCTTAAGTATGATGCCTATTCCGGTTCAAACGGAACCATCGGTGCAATTGGAGTACGCCTGGCTTATGTTTTCTAACGGGCAGTCAAAAATAATTTCGGATTTTTCGCCGCTCGCAAATATTTTTGATGTTGTTTCGTTTAACCCAAAACTAATCTTGACCATGAAAAAAATGATCTTTTGCCTGGCCGTTCTTGCGGCAGGTTTTCACACTGCGTCGGCGCAGGATGATGAACGAATTTTCAAACGATTTAAAGGAGATGTAAGCCTGGGATATGCTGCCCCGATCGGTTCGGAGTCTGACGGCGGTTTCATTTTCGCGATGGAACCCAAATTTGGCATTACGGATCAGTTGTCGCTTGGTTTGCGTATGGAGGCGGCAGTTACTGCAAAATTTAAGGGTAACGATATTTACGGAGATCCCCAGGTTGACAACGCGAGAGGGTATGGATCCTATCTTGCTACAGCTGATTATTACTTCACGAAAAATTATTCTTTCCGTCCATTTATCGGCGGAGGTGCAGGTGTATTCGGAGTCGTTGATGACGAAAACACTTTTACAGAAGATCCTGTTACTGCTGTTAAATTCGGTGGAATTCTTAGAACCGGCCTGGAAGCAAGACATTTTCGCTTAGGTGTCGAGTATAACTTTGTGCCCAGCACAATGGCCACCATTTATACTTATGACAATCTTGGAAATGTGACCGAAACGCGGATGTCGATCAAAAATACCTATGTAGGTATTAAGCTCGGATTTGTGTTTGGTGGCGGACTTCGGTAAGCAAAGAGAACCTAATTTGAGAGCTACATGAAAGTGTAGCTTTTTTTATGCCGTCAAGTGCAGAGAAACTTTAGAGAAGAGAGGAGGAGAAGAAATTCAAATTCGGTTGTTATTGAAGCGCCTTTTGTTCAGCAAAGACTTCAACCATTTTTTGCATCAATTCTTTTTCGATCATCCTTTCAGCCGTCATGATCATGTTTTTAAAAGCGACCGCGTGAGAAATGCCGTGACCAATGATGACGGGCTTTGCAACGCCGAGCACCGGAACACCTCCATAAACCTCGAAATTGAACCTGTCAAAATGTTCATCGTGTATGCCCCGGCGTTGGACGATGTTATATACACTTTCAGCCATTTTTAATAACACATTTCCCGTGAATCCTTCGCAAACCATTACGTCTGCTTTATCGATCAGGATATCACGCCCTTCAATGTTGCCGATAAAGTTGATGTGCTTGTTTTCTTTTAGGAGGCCATAGGTTTCTTTGGCAAGAAGGTTGCCTTTTCCTTCCTCTTCGCCAACATTAACCAGTCCGACCTTGGGGTTTGGAATTCCCAGGATATGCTCGGCATATAAAGAACCAAGAACCCCAAACTGCACCAGGTTTTCTGGTTTGCAATCCGCATTGATGCCGGCGTCGAGCAACAGGCCGAGCGTGCCGTTTTCACGGGGCATATATGCGCCAATGGTTGGGCGGCTAACGCCGTCGATTGCTTTGATAGTGAATAAGGCTCCCACCATCATTGCACCTGTATTGCCGGCGCTGATGAATGCATCAACCTTGCCGGAAGCCAGTAACTGGAACCCAATTGAAATGGAGGATTGCGGCTTTTCTTTTAATGCCTTGGTGGGATGCTCATGCATACCGATCACCTGTTCAGAATGAACGATCGTAATATTTGAAAGCGGCACCTGGTGCTCATTTAACAAATCGGTGACCGCGTGTTGGTCGCCAATGAGTGTGAGTTGTACTGCTTTGTCTGCCCCGTCTACAAAAAGTGCGATACCTTTTACTGCTTCAAGCGGAGCATAATCTCCGCCCATCATGTCGAGGGCAATATTCATGTTGCATTCATTAAATAAAAAATTCCAAGTCGTAAATTCAGAATCGAATTTAGAACTTAGAATTCAGCATTGAAAAATTTATTATGCCTTTAGGGGAGCTTTCTCTGCAACCACTTGTCCTTTGTAGTATAATTTACCTTCGCTGACATGGGCACGATGACGTACATGCATTTCACCCGTTGTTTTATCAACGCTCAACGTATTTTCAGTTGCTTTATAATGCGTCCTTCTCTTTGCGCTGCGCTGCTGCGAGTGGCGTCGTTTCGGATTTGGCATATCTTCTAATTTTAGATTGTTATTATTAAATGATTATTCGTAATTCGTTGTTGTTGAAACCAGCCCTTAATTCTCTTTGCTATCTGGTTTAAATTTTTCGAGGTCTTTCCAGATGGTGTTGGCATTTCTTGCCGCCTCATTTG
>JAURWD010000123.1 GCA_030655145.1 Ferruginibacter sp. | reverse complement strand
CTTATGGTCAATAACCGGGTTGTCGTTGACAGAATTCAATTCGTCGACCACTACTTTTTCCGCGCCTGCGATGGTATCGTAAATGGGCCCGAGTACCTGGGTTACGCAGCGCAAAGAATAATATTCCTGCACCTTATCCTGGAATACTTCCTGGTCAAGGTTGTCCGGGTTGTACAAATGCTCAGACCGGTCGCGGATCATTTTACTATCCTTCAAAATATCCCGCAGCATTGCGGCGATCTTGTTTTGACCTTTATGTTGCTTTACAATATTGAGTTCGTAGGAATAATGATCGTCGAAGGCTTCCACTACTTCGTTGATCATCGCTGACAGCATGACCGACCACTCGAGTAACTTGCGCGCCTGGATGATATTGACCATTCCAATGCCCGTCATCGCTGAAGTACCGTTCAAAATAGCAAGTCCTTCGCGGATATGAATGGTCAATGCTTTTATGCCGAGCTGGGCGTAAATCTCGCTGGTAGGTTTTACTTCATCTTTGTAAATAACCTCTCCTTCGCCAATGAGTACCAGCGCCAGGTGGGCCAGTTGCACCAGGTCACCACTTGCACCAACACCACCATGCTCATAAATACAGGGAGAAACATTTTTATTGATGAGTTCTTTGAGGAGTTCAACCACCTCGGTATTTACGCCGGAGTAAGCCTGCATCAGGCTGTTTAAACGGGCTACCATCACGGCTTTCACCAATACGGGTGGCATCAGTTTTCCGCCGCCTGAACTGTGACTCCGGATCAGGTTGTATTGTAATTGCAGCAGGTTTTCCTCACTGACTTTATATTGGGCCATAGGGCCAAAGCCAGTGTTGATCCCATAGATGAGTTTATTGGAAGAAAAGTTTTTGAGGAAACGGTAATTTTCGTCAACCTTGTCCACTGTGGAACTATCCAACACCACGGTTTTACCTTTAAAAAGGATCTCAGAAAAATCATTTAAAGAAAGGGCTCTTTCTCCAACATGTATCATAGGTAATCTATTATTGAGATAAATTTTTGCTTACAAAAGGGGCAAAAATAAAGCAAACAATTCAGATTTTTGGTTTTTGCCGGCCATCCTGTATGCACCGCTTTTGAACTGTTAATAAACAAGTTGCAGGTTGCTAAATAAGAAGCGCTTCCAAAGAAACATATATTGGTTTAGCGTAATAAAGCTGACTGAATTTAAACGTAAATATTCGATTTTATAATTTTATTTTGAGCGGCAAAAAGGAATTTCAAAAAAAATAATATTTTTATTTTTTAACCAACAAAAATCAAATGAAGATGAAGTTTTTAATCAGCTGTACCCTACTCTGCGGCTTTTTGGCAAGTACGGTTACGGTATCTGCCCAAAAGTTGAAATTGAAAGATGGCGATCTTTCTGTGTTGAAAGACCAGAGCGCCATAAATTTTGAGTTTACCTATGACGACATGGCTGTAGGAAAATTCGACACCGAAAAAGAATACACCGACAAGAAAGTTGAAGAGTACAACAAAAAGGAAGCGGGCCGCGGGGACAATTGGGTGAAGAGCTGGGTGGCAGACCGGAAGCAGCAGTTTGAGCCAAAGTTCATAGAGCTGTTTACGAAAGCGAGCGATATGTCCGAAAGTGCAAAAGCCAAATACACCCTGATCTTCAAAACACATTTTACAGAACCTGGGTTTAATATTGGCATCACGCGTAAAAATGCAAAGATCAGCGGCGATGCCATCCTGGTTGAAACCGCGGATAAAAGCAAGGTGATCGCAACCATTTCAGTTGAAAATGCACTGGGAAGAACTTTTGGTGGTTATGATTTCGATACCGGGGGTCGCATTGCAGAAGCTTATGCAGATGCAGGAAAAGCGCTTGGAAAGTTTGTAAAGAAATAAGCTCATAAGACTTAAAAAAAAAGGGAGACTTAATGGATAAGTCTCCCTTTTTTTTATCTGCGGCTTTGTACGACTTGTTATACCAGTCGGGTTTGGAACGAAGGAAACAAGGCTGTCCTATCGAACAAGCCTTGTTAATTAATCATTAAGAGGTTTATTTCTTACTTCGATAAATTTATGATTTTTCCGGTTGTGCGTTGATCACCTATCCTGAAAACATAAACCAGGTTCGTTCTTAAGCTGTAAGGAACACTAAAATCTATTGTTCTTACCTGTCCTTTTTCTATATAACCCTGGAAAACATTTTTCACTTTCTGTCCGATCATATTATACAGCTCAAGTGATCCATGACCGGAAATATCCGATTTCAGGTTGAACTTGATATGATCGCTGTATGGATTCGGGAATGCCAGCACTTTTGTTGAAGCAGAAGAAGTGATTTGTGCACTGATTGATCGGGCCGCATCATCACTACGTTGTACAAGAGCGTCTTCGGGGCAGCGTGTAGGAGATGAAGTACAGCCATCTTTGGATGCAATCACATTAAAGCCATCTCCAAACTTCAAATCAGATATCCCTTGCCAACTAATACTTTTTTGCGGAAGGGTGCATTTCTTTACGAAACTGATTTCCTTTACTTTTAATAAGTTGAATATTTCAAATCAAATAACCAGTCATGGATAATCAAGGGTCCCTATTACTGTTAGACCAGATGGGCAGAAAAAAATTTATACGTACAACGATCCAACTTGCCGGAGGAGCATTGCTTTTTTCACCGGTGATGGCGCATGCGGAAATGTTTAAAGAAAAGTCAATGACAGTTGGCGAGGTGATGGACCTGTTTATTTCCGAAATAAAAAATGCACCATTCGAAAAAACTGTTGATACATTAAAGTCGGGTAACCGGGACATAGTCGTGACCGGTATTGTAACAACCATGTTTGCCACCATCGACGTTATACGGAAGGCGATAGCTTTAAAAGCAAATTTTATCATTGCGCATGAACCTACCTTTTATAATCATGCAGACGAAACAGGATGGCTGGAAAAAGATGAAGTGTTTGGTTATAAAATGGAGTTACTTAAGAAGAATAACATTGCCGTTTGGCGGAACCACGATTATGTCCACAGTCACCGCCCCGATGGTGTGAAATATGCATTGGTGCAGGACCTCGGCTGGTCTGAAAAATATGACGCCAATACTGATATCGTACAAGTTGAAGCAACTTCCTTGAAAGACCTGGTCGCACACCTGAAAACCAAACTGCATATTCCGACCATGCGGTACATTGGCGAGCTGGAACAGCCCTGTAAGAAAATTCTTCTGATGCCAGGCGCCGCGGGCGGAAGAAGACAAATTGACTTGCTGATCAGGACCAAGCCCGATGTGATTGTGTGTGGTGAGATCCAGGAATGGGAAACGGCTGAGTACGTGCGAGATGCCCGTGCAAAAGGTGAACAGCTTTCACTCGTGGTTTTGGGCCATATCGCCAGCGAAGAGCCCGGCTCACGGTACATGGCCGAATGGCTGACCAAGAAAATTCCGGCAATCAAAACGAAACATATTCCGGCAAAGCATTCCTTGTCATTTATATAATTGAACCTCGTTAGGAGCGACGGTCAATGAACCTGGAGGCCTTTCTCCCGGCTTCCGGAAACTGCAGTTGCTGCATCTCGGCTGCGGTAATATATTGAACATGGGGGCTCACGCGGAGCTTTGCCTGGAGGTAGGCCCGGATCTTGCGATCTGTTTCTTCGCCGGTGTGCACGGGCAATAAATGGAGCAGTACTTCATCAAGTCCTATCTCATTCTG